>JACQNF010000057.1 GCA_016203215.1 Candidatus Woesearchaeota archaeon | reverse complement strand
CGGCCCGCCCGCCGAATCGTCGTGGCGAAATTAATACAAGCTGTTTTCCTTTCGTTTCTATCAAAATTTCTCTTATATGTTTAAATAAAGCGACTCACTCCGGATTCAAAATGACTTCCTCGCAAGACCTCCCTTTCGAAACTTCAGAACAAAGCAGAACAGAATTTATCAACGACCACGTTGCTGCAAAACTGCCTTGGCTAGCAAGGGCGGCTGCATCTGAAAAAGCAACAAAAATCGTTAATGATTATTGTGGTCACGATGTCAATGCACTCTGCATCCTTTCGTATGCTGCCGGTCAAGGAAGATTTGATGAATTTGTTGAAAAGTTGGAGGCGCATTATCTGGAGAATTTGCAATACATTGCTCCTCACGCCAGACAAGAAGTAATGCCGGGAACGATTCAGACAGAATTATTTTTGGTAGATTGTTATGCTTCATTAGGGATTGATTTTGGAGTATAGGTACGGAGATTAATTTTCATCTCGTATTTCAAAATCAACATTTTGCCTTGCCCGCTGTGACGGCAAGCTAAATATATTCCCCTCTTCTCAACATTTATATACTTTTGAAATCTTTACAACTGTCATGAAAAAAGCGGAGCGGATTGCATCCTCATCTGCACAGAAAGAGGATTCTACTTCTAAAAAAGTGCCTATCTGGTCGCTTCCTGCAGATCGCGCGTATGCGCTTACGGACTCGTCACCAAAAGGTTTGTCTCCCCATGAAGCGGCTCTCCGCTTGGAAAAATACGGGCGGAATGAATTTAGGAAAGAAAAGCGCCAGCCGGCGTGGCTTATCTTCCTATCGCAATTTCGCAGTCCTCTTGTTTTTATCCTTGTCATTGCGGCGATCATCGCCTATGTTCTTGGTGAGCATTTAGATGCAGTCGTCATCCTGGCGATTGTCGTCCTTAACTCTGGCCTCGGGTTCTATCAGGAATACAAAGCAGAGCGATCACTCCGTGAGTTGCGGAAGATCATCACTCACCATAACAATGTCTTGCGCGGTGGAACGGTCATTTCCATCAACAGTAAGGACATTGTCCCCGGAGATTTGGTCTATCTCCAAAGAGGAGAAGTTGTTCCCGCAGACATCCGTCTTCTTCACGTTCAGAATTGTACGATGGACGAATCTGCGTTGACAGGGGAGTCGTTTCCTGTGGAGAAAGCTACGGACGCCATCTCTGCCAAATATGTCTCTCCTCACGAATTAAAGAACATGGCCTTGGCAGGAACGACGATCCTGAGCGGAACTGCAGAAGGGGTGGTGATCTCAACGGGTAATAAAACCTTTCTCGGAAAAACCGCATTGACGTTAGCGGAGGATGAAACTCATGGTGAATTCCACAAGGGAATTGTCCACTTCAGTAACTTCCTCCTAAAAGTTGTTCTCATCACGACGCTTCTTGTTTTTGCGATCAACGCCTTTTTGGGCAAGGAGGTCATCACCTCATTTCTTTTTGCTATCGCTTTTGCCGTTGGCATCGCTCCCGAAGTCCTGCCGATCATCATCACCGTCGCTCTCTCGTCCGGTGCACAGAATATGGCTAAGGAAAAGGTGATCACGAAGAGGCTTGCATCGATTGAAGATATCGGCAATATGGATGTCCTCTGTTCTGATAAAACCGGAACATTGACGGAAGGAACGATGTCGCTCTCTTCTTTTGTTGATATAAATGATAAGCCTGATGCAACCATTTTTCTCTACGGATTACTCTGTAATTCGATCAAGAAAGAGAAACAGCACCACTCTTTTGAAAACCCTATTGATCGAGCGATTCTTGACAGCCTTGCGTCTGATCCAGAGCTGCAGAAAGTTGGGGTAGAAGCCAAGAAATATTCCCTTCTGGCGGAAAATGAATTTGATTACACCCGTCGGGTGATGAGTGTGCTTGTCCTTCTTGGTCAAAAGCGAACTCTGATTGTCAAGGGTGCTGCAGAAGCAGTGTTGGCAAAATGCAATTCTGTAGGAACGCAGCGGAAAATCACCGCATCTTTGAGAGCTGAATTGGAAGAGAGAATCAAGAAATATGAACAAGATGGATTCAAGCCTATTGCTGTCGCCGAACGGGCAATGAATCGGGACTTGTCAACGAAAGATGATGAACATGATTTGACGCTTTGCGGCTTTCTGTTGTTTCACGATCCCCCAAAGAAGACCGTGAAAGATGCCTTGCAGATCCTTCAAAAGCAAGATGTTGTCATCAAGATCGTTACCGGAGATAGCTCTGAGATCACTCGCCACATCTGCCGGGAAGTTGATTTTAAGATCACTGGTGAGAAGATTATCCTTGGAAGCGAATTAGAATTATTAAATCCGGGAATGTTTGATACGACCTGTAACAACTATAACGTTTTTGCTCGTGTTTCCCCGGAACAAAAACTAAAGATTGTCGCCGCCCTTCAGGGGAGAGGTCACGTTGTCGGATTTTTAGGGGATGGCATTAACGATGCTCCGGCGTTGCATCGTGCTGATATCGGCATCTCCGTGAACACCGCTTCGTCTGTTGCCAAAGGCGCAGCGGACATTATCCTTCTTCATAAGAGTCTGCTTGTCCTTTCCCAAGGTATTCGCGAAGGGAGGAAGACCTTTGGAAACATCATGAAATATATCTTTAATACGATCAGCGCCAATTTTGGGAATATGTTCACGATTGCGATTTCGTCGTTCTTCCTGCGGTTCCTTCCCCTTCTGCCATCGCAGATTCTCCTTGCTAATTTTCTCACCGACTTCCCGATGCTGATGTTATCTCGTGATCGTGTGGACGAAGAATTGCTTCATAAGCCGCGGCGGTGGAACATCAAATTTATCGGGAAATTCATGTATGTATTTGGGGTGATCAGCAGCATTTTTGACTTGCTCTTCATCATCCCGCTCTTTTTTGTGTTCAAGGCAACTCCTGAATTATTTCGCACCGCGTGGTTCACTCTTTCCATCTTAACGGAGATCGTTGGGACGTTCATCATCCGTACTCGCAAGGCATTCTACAAGAGCAAGCCTAGCGCCTGGTTTGTGGGAATGTCGATCTTTGCGCTTGCTCTCACGGTCTTGACGATTACTTCCGTCTGGGGTCATACGATCTTTGCGTTTGTCAGGATTCCGTCCCCCATCCTTCTCTATAGTTTTGTGGTCTTGATCCTTTACATCATCGTGCTCGAAATTGCAAAACGAAAATTCTATAAGAAAGTAGGAGAATAAAGTGTGTATTTAGTTCGCCATTGAGGCGGGCAAGGTTATTGGGCACGGCTCGCCTGCCGAAGCGTCGTAGCGAACTAAACACGTACAGAATAAAGCGGATAACGACCAGATTCGATCATTCGGAGGATTTCAGTGTTGGTAAGGCCGTAACCTTCCTCGCCTACTTCTTGTTTAAACTGCAAGAGACATTTGCCATACCCTCGCTCAACAGTCATCCGATCTGCTGAATTTTCTTCATATCTTTTGATGGTCTTGCTATTGGGGTATAGAAAATCCATTATTGCACCCCAATGCTGGCCTCGTCTTCGATCAATGACGCAATGCGCTAATTCGTGAGCAATAAGACCAACTCTTGCCTCTAGAGAAATCGTATCCACAAAGTGATCAACGGTTATGATATCGTAGCCTGGTGTATCATTCCCAAATGTTGCTGCCGTCTCTTCATCAAGCGTAGACATGGATATATAGATTGGGCGTGGTGAGAACCGTAATTCAGGATAACCACTTTTTACTAATTCTCGTTTTATCTTTCGTAATTGCTGAATCATGCTACTACTCACACCATCCCTAACATCTCTTTCAGCTCTTCTGATGGCTGCCACGGCGGTTCAAAGGTCACTTCTACGTTCACGGAAGAAGCCCCTTCTTTCAAGATAAGCTGCTTTATGTCTTCGACCATAGCCGGCCCGTAAGGGCACATCGGTGATGTGAACGTTAATTTTATCTTCACGATACTGTTTTCTATAGCAATATCATAGATGAGACCTAAGGTCCACACATCAATCATCAATTCGGGGTCTTCATATTTCTTAAGTACATTTTCAATAATTTGTTCTCGTG
>JACQNF010000047.1 GCA_016203215.1 Candidatus Woesearchaeota archaeon | reverse complement strand
TGCTTTGATCCACGTTATTGATATCTCTGGTTCAACAAATGAAAAAGGTGAAATGATCCCTGCGGGGAGTTACGATCCTGCCAACGACGTTCGTTTTCTCGAAGTTGAACTTGATTTGTGGTACCTTGGGATACTAAAGAAAGGATGGGAGAAGTTTGCTCGGACAGTTACACAGGAAAAAGGCAAGATTGAGGTGGCACTGGCAAAACAGTTATCGGGGCTCCACGTTACGGAAGAAATTGTTGCTAGCGCAGTAGATACGCTTACCCTCGATCGTGAACGGCCGACGCAATGGACGGAACCACAGCTTCATCATCTTGCAACCATTTTACGGCAGAAGACGAAGCCGATGGTCATCGCCTGTAACAAAATTGACGTTCCGCTGGCGGCAGCAAATCTTGAGCGGTTGCAAAAGATGTTTCCTTCGTACACATTTATTGGATGTTCTGCGGAAGCAGAATTAGCGCTTCGCGAGGCAAATAAAGTTGGTCTCATTGATTATGTTTCCGGCGAAAAAAAATTTGCGATCCTGCAGGAAGACAAGTTGACTGAGCGGCAGAGAAAAGCGCTGGCATTTATTCAAGAGAACATTCTAAACCTCCATGGTACGACAGGAGTACAACAAGTTCTTGATTTTGCCGTATTTTCGCTGCTTGGGTACCTGGCCATATATCCTGGCGGAGCAAGTAAACTTGAGGATAAGGATGGCAATGTTCTTCCTGATTGCTTTCTGCTCCCTCCTGAGAGTACGGCATTGGATTTTGCCTACAAGCTCCATACCGATCTTGGGAAAAATTTCATCCGAGCGATCGATGTCAAGACGAAAAAGACGGTGGGAAAAGATCATCCCTTGAAACATCGAGATGTTATGGAAATTGTAGCGGGAAGATGATTCTGGTTTGGTCTTAAATTTGGCTATAGCCTCGTTTTGGCAGGAGCTTCTCATGACATCCCTGATATCGGCCGCGGTGATGACCATTTCTACAGAGCTTTGACCACCACAATCATTAAATATCCTCTTTCTTCTGCAAAAAGACATGGGGTGGATAGGAAAACTTCGTTCTGAGCGGTTACCGGAAGAACAATCTTTTTCTGCGCAGGAAGCACTCTCCATTATCTTTTCTTCATTCCAGACATGGTTTGAACAAGAGCAATTCTCTCCTGAGAATGTATCTCAGATCACAAAACTGTCTCAACAAATATCTCGATTAAATACTTTTCTCGCGCAATGTCAGCAGCGGTTCGTCGATTATTCTCAGCGCTTGCAACGTGTCCAAGAAGCAGTTCAACTGAAAGAGCTTGAATTCTCTCAATTTCAGCTTGACCCGCATTACCAGCATCTTCTTGAATTAAAGAAGCGCCGAGATCATGTACAAGAAAAACTACGTCACCATCGCGATACCCTTGATTCCGTTTTTCTGATCTTACGTCAAACAGTGGAAAGGCCGGAAAATGCTGTTTTCAGCACCTCTTTGCTTGCGCACTATTTTTTTGATCCGATCAAAACGCTGGTCGAAGATAAAGAATTACGGATTGTTCTTCAACTAAAAGCAATCCAGGCCGCACTCGACTCTCATCAATTGACCGTTTCCCTGCGGGATTGGGAGAAAGTATACGCTGCTCTTCAAGAGATTGGGCCATCTGCGATAACAGCGATTCAACAAGATTGTCTTGCTCTCCGGCAGGAATTGGCTTCCGTCTCTCAAGAAGTCATCCGTCGAGATTTGTTGCAAAAAGTAGATGATGCTGATTATTGGTTACAGCACCACCGGCAACAGGCGGAAAAGTTAGAAAAAGCATTGGCAGATCTAGAGGTGGAAAGAAGAGATACAGAGGAGCAACAGCAGGAATTAATTGAACAGCTGGAAATGCTCGTGAGTTCTGCCTTGCAGAGGAAAGTGTCAATCACACTCTAAAAATCACACTCTAAGAGAGGCATTGTTTCGTTCTCGGCTAATCTCTCAAGATTTTTCTCTTGAATTTCAAGTAATTCTTTTCTAACGCCGTGATTGCAGGAATCTTCTTCCCAGACAAGAAGAGGAGAGCTGCTCCCCCACCTGTTGAAACGTGGGTCATCTTATCTTGGACGTGATAGCGTTCGATCGCCTCTGCGGTCTCGCCTCCGCCACAGATGGTTGTCGCGGTTAATGATGCAATGTAACGGGCAATCTCTCGGGTAGCTGTGGCGAATTTTGCCCATTCGAAGTATCCCAAAGGGCCGTTCCAGACGATTGTTTTCGCCTGTCGCAGCTGTTGCTTAAAAAGAGTAATTGTCCGTGGCCCGAGATCGAGGCAGATTTGGTCTGGTTCAATCTCACCGAAAGAGACGATTTCTGTCTTTGTAGTTTGAGAAAAGGACTTGGCAGCGACGAAGTCGAGGGGCAAGATTATTTTTCGTGCTTCCCGCTTTCTGAGAATCTTTTCTGCAATCGTAATTGATTCTTGGTCTACTTTTGAATGACCTACTTGGTATCCTTTGGCTCGGAGGAAGGAAAACGCCAATGCACCTCCCACTAGGATTTGGTCCGCATTTCGTAATGCTTGTTGAATAAGATCCACTTTGTCTAGTTTTGCACCTCCCATGATCCACGCTGCAGGGCGTTCGGGCTGCAATGCTTTGCTTAATTGGAGCAGCTCTCGTTCGACAAGAAATCCTGCAGCGCTCGGCAGAAAGCGCGTGATGGCATCGACGGAAGCATGTGCGGAATGGACGCCGAACGCGTCATTTACATAAAATTCTGCGAGATCTGCGAGAGCATGGGCAAAGGCAAGGTCATTTTCCTCTTCTTCTTTGTAAAATCGTAAATTCTCCAAGAGATAGATGCTTTCATGATTTCCGTTGACGATCGCATCTCTGACGCTTTTTCCAATACAGTCGGGGAGGGCAATGATGGGAGTGTTAGGCAGATGCCGTCGTAACGACTCTATCAATAATGCCGTTTGTAATCCCTTTACTCTTTTTCCTTCTGGTCGACCAAGATGGGTTGCAAGGATGACCGTGCATTTTTTTTCCAGAAGAAGCCCTATCGTTGGGAGCGAAGCGATGATCTTCCGTTCGTTAAGGATCATATCTCCTTTGAGTGGCACGTTGAAATCAACTCTGAGAAACACACGTCTTTCTGCGAGAGGAAATTCTGTGAGAACAAATCGGCGCATCTGTTGACGAATGAACAGAAATATATAAATCTAGGGGTGTTAAATGCACTCCTTGTTAATGTCACGGACATTTCTGTGTTTGTTTCAACTCGAGACACGCGAAAAACTTAAATAGTATCTGTTCTCTTCTTATTTTATATTCGGGCTCATGTTGTAGGGTCCGAACATAAGAAAAGGTGGTGTACGTGAAATTAAATCCTAGCAAGACTTTTGTGTTTTTTCTCGTGTTTATTTCTTTGATTATTGTCCTCTCGATGATGGCGTCTTCCTCCATAGTTAGTCCTTCAGCTCTTTCAAATTGTCCCTCCTATTCCTCGCAATCAACATGCAATTCTAACGGCTGCTTTTGGCGAGAGGACGGCGGGTACTCTTGGTGTCAAGAAGTTACATGTTACCTTGCAGACGGTACCGATGAAACGACGTGTACAACTTTGAATACCACCTATAATGTAAACCTCTCTTGTGCGTGGACCGAGGGCACCAGCTCCTGCAATCCGGTGGGTGGTAATTTCTATGGCGACAGCTGTACTGATTTTGATGGCGACGAAAGCGCGTGTCATGCGTCTTATCAATGCATCTGGAATTCGAGTGGCAGCAATTGCTACATTCCTTCCCAGGCCGCGGTTCAGAACCCGAGCTGTCAAGCAGTGGTATCTGAGACCATCTGTCAGAATATCAGTGGATGTAATTGGGAAAGTCCTAGCTGTACTGGTAATCCGGGAGGAATATCCTGTGGTGATTTAAATAAATCCCTTTGTGCCACAACCTGAACAGCCTTCAGAAGACACGGAAGGCGGAATGCCATCGTTGGACAAGACAGTTCCAACACCGCAAGAAGTTGCTCAATCTCTTCTTGGAAGCGTTGTTTTCTGGGCACTCATCAGTGGCTTTGTTGTTGTGGTAATCCTTGTGAGTCTGCTGGTGTATCTACGCCGTCGGTAAGGTTCTTGACTTGGTAAGAATTTTTTCTTATTTTTCCTATCCTTTTTCATCTACTTCAAAGAGCCGGCTTACCCCTGCTTCGATACGAGCTTGAAAATCAGCGCTGTTTTCTCCTTCCTGTTTTGTTGTGTTCAGCGCGATGAGAAGATCGTGAGTCAATTGTTTCTCTTTTCCTTGCTCCAAGAACGATGTTTGTTGCAGGTGTTCAGCGATAATCGTCTCTTCGATATTTTCTGTATTCTCATTGATTCTTACTTCTTCGAATTCTTCTGATTGTAATTTTGCTGTATTTCGAAGTACAAAATATGCTCCTCTGATGTAGAGCTGTTCGAAAATGTCCTTAAAGTTGATTTCTCCTGCTTTTCCGTGATGGACTGTTCCTTTCAAACGGAGAGTTATAATGCAGTTTGTGACGTCACGCTCCAGCTGTGTGAGAATTTCTGATGCGACAGTGTCTGGTGATTTTCCAGTGCAATCAAAGACTAGGGGGATGTGCTCGGCAATCTTTACTGGGATCCATTCCACGTGTTGAGATGCCGCTCGCGGGAAGCCGTGGTCTACGTCAATAACGTAAAAGCCGCCATGGCCGTATTTTTCGATCTCCTGGAAATTGTTTGGAAATAGCGCGCCGCTGTACGTAATTGTTCCGTATCCTTCAATCTCTTTTTTTGTGGGATGATGGATGTGCCCTCCAGCATAATAGTTGAATCGTTGCGGAAAAATGGAGATCGGCTGTGATTCCATCATGGCGAGATGTTCTGGGAGAAGCTCAGAAATCGTGGTGTGGAACATAAAAATCTTGTATCCTGGCTCTCGTTCTAGTGATTCCCTCTCTAAATTTTCGTAGTATGTTTTGTCAAGTAATCCTCTTCGACCAAGGACGCCAGTTATTCTCGCACCCGTTTTTCGATCGATAGTGAATCGTAATTGTAATTCTTTTGTTTCAGGATTGACTTTTCCCTTGCAGACGTTTGTTAGTAATCCGGCGCTCTCGAGGACATCGATCATCGTTTTCCCGCTCGGAGAGAAATCATGCGATCCTGCGATCGTGTAGACGGGGATGTTCTTGTCCTGAAGTTCTTTGAGTTTCTTCGTTACGATTTTAAGCGTATCTAGTGAAGGGAGTGACGTGTTGAAGAGATCTCCTGTGAATAAGATGAAATCAACATTCAATTCTATACACCGGTCGATAGCAGTGAGGAACGCTTTCGTGGAGAGATCTCGCATCTTTTGGTAACGCCAAGCCCCTAAATGAAGGTCCCCGAGATGAGCGTATTTCATGAGGAATTCTGCGTACGGCGTGTTTATATTGATTATTGTGGTATAGTAAATGACATCACTCGGTTATCTTTATACGTACTTTCGCATAGTTTTTATAGTTCGAAAATCTTCTTTCTCTTGTCATGGTTGTCCGTAAGAAAGTGCTTGTCTATACTGATTTTGACGAGACGATGATCACAGAAGATTCTGCTAAGATTTTTGCGCGGGAAATGATCCGATTCTACAAAAAGACCTTCGGATGGTTTTTCCTGCCCGGTTTCTTTAGCAAGACCGTGTATCGGTATGTTCTTTACAAGATGACCGGCAAGACCGATCATTTCTACAAGATATTCTTCTATTTTGATCTTGAGGCGCTTGATCGGGTAGCAGAAAAGCTGACGATCAATCCTCGGTGGGCCGCGATGATTGAGAAAATTAAGCGGCAAGAAGGCAACGCCTCTATCGAACTGATTATTCTTTCGCGGAATATACTTTCCTTAATCCGCCGATTTGTCCAGAGAAAAGATGTTCAAGCACGGCTATCTGCTCTTTCCTGTTCTGTTGAAGAGATTATCGCCCATGTTGACGTTCTCTTTGGAGACCAATTAGCAATCACTGTCGGGGTGTGGCGTCCTGATGCAACAGTTCTTCTGATCAACAAAGAGGGAGCAATTCATCGTCGTGTTAGTCGTGCTGAGCTGAAAAAGATTGCGGCGATGACGGTCATTCCGGAAGAACAGTATGGCGCATTTATCATTCATTGCATCAACCAGAACAAACAGGAATTTTTTCGTCATGGAGAGAACGCGCCGTTCTATTATATTGGTGACAAAGAAGATGAGTATCTTTCTCCCGCAGGTGTTCCAAAAGATCGTTTTTATCGGGTGTGATTCCATCCTGCTTTCTGCTCTGTGGCTTCTTCTGTCTTCTCCCATTCACTCCACGGTTACACTCTTCGCTAGATTTCGTGGTCGATCAATATCACAGCCGCGTGCTGCCGCGAGATGGTATGCAAATAATTGAAGAGGAAGTATTGCCAACAGCGGCGTGAGGATCTCATCGGTTCTGGGAAGGAAGAGCACGTCATCGCTGATCTTCCTGATTTTCTCATCGCCTTCTGTGGCAAGAGCAATGATCTTTCCCTGTCGCGCTTTGATCTCTTGGATATTCGAAAATGTTTTTTCATAGGTTCCACTCTCTGGGCAGATTGCAAATGTAGGCATTGTTTCTGAGATCAACGCGATTGGCCCGTGCTTTAATTC
>JACQNF010000046.1 GCA_016203215.1 Candidatus Woesearchaeota archaeon | reverse complement strand
TCCATCCCCATCAATAAAACCTCTCAAAAAATCACCAAAATATTGATGAGGAATTTTTAGAGGTCCCTGTGTTAAAGATTTGTTTTTTGATTTTACGCCAACCGATTTCAAAAAATGAACAATAATCCGCGAGCGTATGAATCGCTTCCCAAGCCCCTGTGTGCTGACAGTTTTTGGTCTGAGACTGGTAAAAACGATAGGGGCCATCATGGCCATGATCCCCGCATTTGTGGCAGGCATGGAGACCTACCAAAAATGGATTATATTGATTTTGGACGGATATGTTATCTGTCATACGACAGAATTGATATAACTCGTACATCCCATCAGCGTTGGATTTGTTGTGATATCTTACGCTCAATGTTATGTCACTGGCATTGCTCACGGAAGGTGTGTTGCTGGGATTGCTTATATAAGGTCTACTAATTTGTACTTTGGGGTATTTGGCATAATCCAACAGCAAGTGCGCGGCATCTCCATAGCCACTGAGATAATGGATAACTAAATCTTTGGATTGTAAGCCTAATACTTGTTTGCAGAGCCTCAGTAAATCTTTCTCTCGTTTGACACGAATCCGATAGGCTTGGCGCTCTTGCTGAACGCGGTGTTGGTCTTGTCTAATTTGCTGCTGTTTCAACTCCATTGCATGAGCCTGCGTGGCTCGAGCGAAAAGATCAGTCATGAGGACGCTTCTTTTGTTTTTGACTCTGGCCACCGAATTTTCGGCAACACATTCGTTTCTTTAAAATCAATTGCTTCGCGCAAGCCTTCATACAATTCTTCCGGCACCATAAATTGCGCTTCGTCAATGGCATAGTCATCTTTGCGGTTGTGGCGATCGTAAATTTCCACCCGAAAATAGCGGTAGCCTTGGTATTGTTTGGCAGGATTCAAGATCATTTCCTCCACACAACTATACCAATAACGCTTAGGTTTTGATTTTTTCACGAATGACCATAATGTGTTCTTTGGGCAATTCTCTAATCAGACGAGGATCTCCGTCGTGTTCTTTGATGAAATGCCGGACGCCTTCGGGAGTTCCACAGACCATCAGGACATGATCGTTGATTGTCAGGGTCGTGAAATGTGTGATCTTCACGGACGGATTGTCCATCCTACATATTCCACATCAACTTCAATTTGGCTGTTTCTTGCTTCAGATATTGCGTAAGCAGATGGACGACAAATTTTTGCACGGTCATCTTGGCTTTCTTGGCGTCGGCCCGTAATTGCTTGTCAATGGCGGGCGCTAGGAATAAATCAAAAGTCGCACTGCCATCTTTCAATTCTTTGAAATTTTTGACTTCGATGTCCTTAATCTTTGTACTCTTGGTTTTCATTTTTCACCTCCGGGAATTTTACTAGCACAATTGCATTATATCAAACTATCGTGAAACTGTCAAGGTAACCATTATTTGAAATACTGTTGCCGCTGCTTGTATTCGTCTTCGTGTTTGATGTACCAATCCCATGTTTCTCTAAGTGCCGTTTCCAAATTCACCTGCGGAATATACGGCCAGATACTCATCGCCACGGAAATATCCATCACGCGCTTGGGAAAGCCATTGGGTTTGGTTTTATCAAAGACATATTCAAACGGCACAACTGTTTGCATTGTTTGGACGAGCTCCAGAATACTAATTCCATGTCCAGAGCCGAGGTTGACATAAGGCCATTCATAGGTGCCATAGAATGCTGCACAGAGAATGCCGAACGCACAATCTTCACTATAGAGAAAATCTCGAATGGGACTGCCGTCGCCCCACAATTCCACTAGCGTACCATTGCGTTGATACTGACGGACTTTGGCAATGAGAGAAGGAATCACCATAGAGTTAATTGGGTCGAATGAGTCTCCCTTACCGAACACATTGCATGGGCGCACCACCGCAAAACGATTGAGCAAACCATGTTCTTTTCGATACGCCTCAATTTGTAATTCTGCCATCCGTTTGGCCCAACCAGGATATTGATCCATTGAAGTCTGTTGAAATTCTTTTTCGAGATCATGCGACTCGTGAAAGATTTCTGCTGGCGGATAGGCACCAATGGAACTCGTGTAAACCACACGACTTACATCATTCAGTCTGGCTGCTTCAAGAAGATTCGTATTCATCATCAGCATGGGAACAAAGAAACTCGCGGGTCGAAGTTTTGTCGTGATTGGGTCAGCTTTAATTCCTGCCAAATGAAAAATTTGATCAGCGCCCTTTGTGACATGTTGACAGAATTTAAAATCATTCAGATTACCTTTAATGACCGTGCCATACGGTGACGTGAGATCATCAAGCGTAATAATGGTGAGTTTGGCGCCCATACTGTGGAGCATTTCGCAGACACTTCGACCAATCAGGCCCGTGCCCCCGGTAACCACAATACGTTTGTCGCGAAAGTAGGGAGGGAAATGGTGGGGGAGTTTAACGATCATATTGAAAATTGATTATAGCACAAATTTCTTAAATTATCAATACCTTTACCGAGGATTCCTCGGCCATTCAATTCCTGAAAAATCCTAAGGGGACGCCTCGAACGTCCAACCTCACCCTAAGGGGTGTGCTCTCTCCAGCTGAGCTATCTAGCATTGATTCTTTTCCATGATTCTGATATGATAACAGAATGCTAAACCAATATCAAGTTCTTATGACCCGCTACCCAAAACTCACGGCCAAGCAAGAACAAGCCCTGTTTCGTTCGGCGCGTCGAGGCAATCGGGAATCCCGTGAGCATCTATTCTACCACAATTTACGACTCGTGATACAAATTCTCAAACCTTATTTAGGCCGGAGTACCTTCGACGAACTCTTTCAAGAGGGCCAGATTAGTCTTTGGAGTGCCATTCGGCTTTTTAATCCTGATCGGGGCATTAAGTTTTCCACCTACGCGACTAAAAGTATTCGGAGAAGCTTAGGAAGATTTTTGCGGAAGAATGTGGTCGTCCACGGGCCCTTAAATGGATGGCAATCAGAAGACAAGCGGCCGAGTTTTCGTGCCCTTCCAGAACATTTGGTGGACACCCGGACTGAGCGACATCTTGATGATGAGACTGATCGATATTTGCAATTTAAGTTTTTAGAAAAACAAGTGTTAAAACTGCACAAAACCTATCGGATTCCCCTCTGTCATTATTTTGGGTTGCATGGCTATACCTATTGCGAAAGTCAAACGGCACTGGCCCAACACATGGGATATTCCCGTTCCTATGCGCAGCTGTGCATACGCAGAGGCCTTGCGCTCTTACGACAAATGAGTTTACCGGATATAACAGGGAATCGGCTTATTGCCAAACGCCAAATACCACGCCCAAAATGATACGCGACCCCCGATTAATTGATATTGTTTCTGCGTCATCGATTTTATGGGAGTAATCCGCACGGGTTTTAGTAACTGCCCTCCCTGGCGAAAATTTTCCGCCAAATGTTCGGGACTAGGACAAAGCCCTAATCGATTCTCTTTCGCTTCGACCATATTCCGATACGCTTGACGATCCCATTCTCCTCCTGACTCCACTTGAATATCGTCGGGTTGGACGTAATAGATTTGCTCGGGAAATAATCGATTCAACAAGACCACATCTTCGACCGCCAGATCAATATTTTTAATATTGTCTTTGAGATGGGCCACATTGGTCGTCCGGACAATGGGACAAATAAAGGCTCCGTGTCGCTGAAGCCAACTCAGCGCCAATTGATAGAGCGTACACTCATATTTCTCAAGTAAAGGTCGTACCCCCAGGCGTTGGGCGTCATTCATATACTGAAAATAATGAAAAGGACTATACGTCAAGAAAACATTCTCTTCTGTAAACGAAGCCATATGTTCGACTGATCGTTCAAACCAATTGTATTCATATTGCAAAAAGCGCGTACGATCATGTAGCTCAGGAATATATTTCCACGCTTGTAGAATTTCGACTTCGGTAAAATTGGAAAAACCAATGTACTGAATCTTGCCGTCATACGCCAGTTTGGCTAAGGCTAACATGGTTTCTTCAATGGGTACCGCGGGATTGGGCCAGTGAATTTGATAGAGATAAATCGTGTCTAGGTGGAGACGGATCAGACTGGCTTCGCAGGCGGCCAAGACATCTTCAAAGCGCAAGTGTTCAGGAGAAACTTTCGTGGCTACGCGATACCGACGTTTATTGTTTGATTGGGCGAGTTGACCAATCAGTCGCTCTGACGCGCCGGCCCCATACCCTTCGGCCGTATCAATCAGGGAAAGCCCGATCTCAATGCCCGTTTGCAAAATCTCCAGTTTCTTGGCTTCTGAGTTACGGTGATTCCAAAAATAATCTCCAGTCCCTTGAACGAGTTGCGTCTTCACGAATCTGGAGTAAAGCCCATGCCACGACTTCGCTTGTCTTTAATCTCGCCTTCTTGATAACACAAAGTGGCGCCATTGGGATGAATAGACAAAATAATATTATCCCCTTTCGCAGTATCAAACCCTGAAGCCTGAATTGCGGTTTGATACTGCTTCGTAAACCATTGCAGGAGATGATAATGCTCGGTTTGTTGTTGTAGGTAAGCGGTCCGAGTATATTTTTTTACCCCCATCGTTTCGTTATAGCGCATGGTGGTAATCAGTTGGCGGAATTGCTCCACTTGTTTCGCGTGCGCGGATTGAATGTGGGCAATAAAAATCATGCAGGAACTTGCTGTTGTTCGTATTGGCGCATCATCATATCAATAACCTGGGACAAAGAAGAGGTATTCTTCATTAATCCATGTTGACGAGCCAGATCGGTATTAATGAATCGTGCCCGCACCGTTTGAGGGAGATTGGGATTATACACGGGCGTTAGAGAGATCCCACGAGAGCGATGGACATACTCAATAATATCTTGTACAATTTCTTCTGTCTTGTAATGAAATCCGCTGCCAATATTGATTGGTCCGGTTAAATTGAGTTCCACCATTTTCAATACGGCCCTGCAAAAATCTTGTACATACATAAAATCTCGCGAAGCGTCAGGATGACCCCACACTTCCAGAGTTTTTTGAGCTTTCATCGCTCGCGCAATCAACCCTGGAATCATATGAGAGTGGGCTTCATCAAATTTGTCATACAAGCCTGCAAGTTGGGTAGGGCGAACAATATACACCTGCATCCCATAATGTTGCCCGAAAAATTTGGCCTGTTGTTCTCCGTAGCGTTTCATCCAGCCGACCCCTTGATAAATACTGGGGGGATCCCCTTTCATCCCATCTTCTTCTTTGAGGGGCAACTCCGATTCGGGGTAGACCGCCGAGCTACTGATAAACACAAAATGCTTGACACCATTTTTTCCGGCGGCTTCGAGGAGATGATTGTTCATCAGGTTATTTTGAGTAACTAAAGAAGTAGGATCATTTTTCATGGTCATGGCCCCCGCGGTATGCGCGGCACAGTGAATGACAAGATCTTGCTGTTGAGTAACCCGCAAGCAATTTTCTGGTTTGGTTAAATCACCAAAAGCACATCCGATTTCACAGGCCGGACGAGGGGTAGACAAAGAAACAAGGTTGCGTACGACACCCGTAATGTAGGTTTCAGTCTGTCGTAAAATTTCAATAAAATTTGAGCCCAGAAATCCTACGGCCCCTGTCACTAAAACACGGGTCATAATTTTCCTGCAGGTACGATATAAACGGGCGTATCTGTGCCGTACACCCACGAAGGAATTAATACTAAGGGATGTCGTTCCGCTTGGAGTTGCATGAGCAAGCCCCGCCACTGATTATAACAAATCGAATCCGACTCTTGCCATCCTTCGGGTCTTGCTTGGTCTTTAATCTGATCTAAGGCGTAAGCGAGAATTTGCAAATCCTGAGCCGTGAGGGGATCGGACCATTGCAAATCACTGACGGTGATTTTATCGGGCATCGCCACTTCCTCCCAACACTCCTCGAGCTTGACGATCAGCCAATTTCTTAAGATTTTCTTCAGCGGCCAACGCCAAAGGATAGTTTAGTTCTGTACAAAGTTGGGCTAAATACCACAAACAATCTTGGGCTTCGTGAATAATGCTATTGCGCATATCTTCCGT
This sequence comes from Candidatus Woesearchaeota archaeon, assembly GCA_016203215.1. Taxonomy (GTDB): domain Archaea; phylum Nanobdellota; class Nanobdellia; order Woesearchaeales; family GW2011-AR9; genus JACOZP01. The sequence goes on along the minus strand of JACQNF010000046.1, from coordinate 2,815 downwards.
GAGGACACCCCCATGGTCACGAGCTAGTTTTTTCGTTTTATTCGCAATTTCTCCTGCCTCCCCACAAAGACCCATTACCACATAATACAAACCAATATCTTTGGGATAGATTGCTGTTTTTTTAGATTCTTGTTGGTAATGATCAAAGTTTATATTTTCTGTCGATATTTTCACAACAACATGCCCTCCTTATCCTCATCTTCCCCATCATCTTCTTGTTCCAGCACGCTTTGTGTCTCATGATACAATTCATGAAACGCTTCCTGCAAATGTTCGGGGCCTCCTTGACGATAATTTTCTCCGAGCATCGATGCCAACGTCAAGGCCATGGCATGGAATCCCATATGATCCACCTCTTCCTCACCATATTGCGCCACGAGGTCATGTTCACTCACGTAACCATTAATGACCGCCAGCATCCGCTCATGGAGTTGTTGAAACGCATGACGAAGGGGTTCGGGTAAACTACAGGCTTCTTCGGGGAAATCTTGACGATCGGTAGACATTATGGATTCGCCGCCAATAACATCTGTTCAAACGTGACCGCCGCTTGACTCATTTTGTGATTCCCCACAATCTGACACAACCGGGTGAATAGATTGTCTTGATGACCCGTGGTGTACCAGACTTCTTGAATTTCAAACAAACGAATAAATCGTTGGCAATCTTCACAGGGTTTTGCCAAGCCAACCTGTTTCTTTTCTTTGCTTACCCGAGCAATATAGAGTTGGGTGCCTGGCAAGAGTTGACCATTCAATCGTGCGTAATTGCAAATTGCAGAAACCTCGCAATGACGCCCATTATTGATTCCCCAACTCAGAATCCGATTGCCTTTGGCTAACACAGCCCCCATTTTAAAACGTCCCTGACTTTTCAGAGCAATTTTGAGCGCGAGGTTGGCGGGGGTGGTGAACATGGGTTTTAACATAGCACGTCGTTGATTGATTGTCAAGATCGTGTTGGGGCTAGCGAGTACGTTCATACATGCTATCCTGTTTTTTTCATAACATAAACTTTTCTATATTGTCTCCCAAACTTTTTAGCTTCTTTCTGAGCCTCCGGAGTATAACCTTTGTACACATCTAAAGTGCTATTTTTTACTGCCCCCCCCACATCCCTGGGGACCGCGGGATGAAGTTTGCCATACTGATCCTCAATAAGAAAAATTAATTTCCAAAACACTGGCGCAAGAGCCGCTTGTTCTTGATCTTCTTTTTTGAGCGGTCGTTTTGACCATTTGTCTTCCCACGGCAAATCGAATTGCAAACTCCAAAATTTTGGATCACATGCAATGGTGTAATCGGGAATGGGTTTGCCACCACAAAATTGCACATCGAATCCTTTGTCTCCTGGTTTTAGACCATCGTCCAAAGACGAATAAGCTGTAATTTCGCACAACTGGGTCACTGCATCGACTGCCTCAGGTTGTCCCTGAGCATGCTGCTTTACTGCTATGCCCCCCAATAATCCCCCAATAGCTCCCAAGCACAAATACAGAATTCCAAATTTAACACGTCGCCATTTTTTGATAATCATAGAACTGCTTTTTTGCTCCTAGACTTGTTCCAATATGGACTTTTACATTTGCCACAACAGACCGGTATCTCTTCTTTTCTGGGTGACCAAATGTGACCACAGCGCAAACAGGTAAATTTAGGCAATACCATCTTCATAACCATAGTATACCACAAACAAGTGATCTTGTCAAGTGTTTTTTTGTGGTATATAGGTTGGTTTTAAATAGCTCCACTGAGACATTTCTTTGAGTTTATGACGAAGCAGCATCATTGAAAAGTTTAACAAATGAAGTTGTTCGTTGTCAATGGACCTACATTGAGCTCGCCGATGGACTTGGATTTTGTTGCTCGGACAATACAGGAGACCCACGGCTTTAGGTAATTCTTCTGGGGCAATGACCTCGGGACCCGGACAGAGAAAATACATCAAATGGACGAAGGGTAGATAACTCTTCCATTTTTTATCTTGAGTAAAATCAGCCCGGAAACGTTTGATTTCTATCCCCCAAATTCTCGCGGGCGCACAAGGTCGCAAGGCGCATACATCTAAACGCAAGGCCCGTCCATTGACATAATGGGTGACTTCTGGGGCCACTACCACGTGGGGGTCTTGTTGATAAATCCACGCCGCGGTCAACGCTTTGAGCGTGCCAATGCTGGGGACGGGCAACGAAGCCAAAGGTTAGCGTGTTGCCATCCGTCTCGCCCGTTTAGTTTTAGCATCGGTAGAGGGCGGAAGAAATTTGGGTTTCTTGAGCTCCGGAGACAACTTCTTCTGACGTTGCCTCATCTTCTCTTTAACAATTTCCTCGCGTGAGATCTCAATGCCGGTTTTATGTCCTTCCTGGTACGTTTGCAACATTTTGCGATACACCGACATCATCACTTCTTTAATTTCTGTTTCTTTCATCTCCGAAAGACGCATGTGTCGAACAATATTAATAACAATGTCATTCGTGAGTAAGGTGAGTCCTTGCAGGAGCGCCAGATCAGTGACCAGAAGATTATCAAAACGATCATGAGCAGCTACAAACAATTCGTTAAGCTTGGGTTGCAGTGTTAGAATCTCTGCGACGGTCGATTCAAAATGTTCGATGTCTTTTGGATCTAATGCTTCGGGAGTGAGATCCATTAGACAGGTACAACTTTTGGTTTGTTCCGACTGCCTTTAGGACGACCTTTTTTCTTGACTAGACCCGTCTCGGTGGGCAACAGTGCTGAAGGCTCAATCAATGGCGGTTTATTCCTACTCCCTTTAGGCCGCCCCCGTTTCTTTTGTAATGGCGTCTGAGGTATCC
>JACQNF010000050.1 GCA_016203215.1 Candidatus Woesearchaeota archaeon | reverse complement strand
GTGCAGATCTGGCTCGTCTTCTGAAGGATCTCATCCCGCGCATGTTCACTGTCTTCTAGATCTTTTTCCTGAAAAGAAACACGATTCTTCTTAAGCCACTGCTTGGCTTCAGCAGACCAACGACACGTCGGGGTGGTATAGATGATGACTTCCATTTTGGTGGTGGTGTGGATAGTTTTATATATACTTTTTTGTTTTATTCACTTATGCTCTCTGTTCGGATGTACGGAGTATTGAACCTTTCCCTCATCCTGATCGGGTTGATTCTTGCGTTGTATCTTGTCGGTTTTTCCCTTCCCTCTATCGGGCAAGCTGTCTCTGTTCTCGACCGTTCTGCGCCGATCTGCATCGTGCAGTGGAAGACGGATTCTTCTGTCTGGGACGATTTGGATCAATGCTGTCTTCAGGCACGAAAGCAGCTCTCCTGCGAGAAAGAAGATGTATTGATCGGGACGCAAAAGGTAACGAGGCTCTGCACGACGGGAGAGACGACCGTCAAGTTTTATCTCAATGAGAATGCGTATCGCTACTGCCAACGTCAAGTGATCTGGTAGATGTCCATGAAACGCCAACAGAAGAAAACGACGCTCTCTCGCGTAGGGAATAGCCTCAAGACTCAGCGAACACTATTCTTCGTCCTCTTGGCCATCGTTATTCTCCTTTCCATCGCCGCTCTTGCTAAGGTGATGGGCTTCTTCATCCCTTCTCAGCCAGTCCCTGTTATCGTCGAGAACACCATCCGGATGAATTCATTGACGCTCGATCAAAAGATCGCTCAGATGATCATTGTTTCGGGCCAGAAATGGAATGTTGCCGCATGGAAAAAATTGCAGATCGGCGGCATTCACCTCTTTGCCAAAGCCAATGAAAGCATCTTTCGTGAAACCATCGATCTTTTTCAAGAAAAGACTACGATTCCGTTCTTTGTATCGGTTGATCTCGAGGGCTGCCACAATCCGTTTGCAACGTTCAAGAATTTTACTGCCGCGAGCGATATCAAAACTGTTGAAGCCGCATACCAAAAAGGAGTTGAAGAAGGTTCTTATCTGTCATCAGTAGGGATCACGATCAATTTTGCGCCTGTCGTTGATCTCCAAGATACCATCTGGAAATGTCGTAGTTTTCCTGGTGATGCAGAGCAAATCACGGATCTTGCAGGCGCATACACACAAGGAGTTCAGGAGCAAGACATCGTGGCGACGGCAAAACATTATCCTGGAAAGACACTCGTCGTCCACGATCCTCATAAGTATCTCGTTGCCGCAACAATTTCTGATGCGGACACGCTTCCATTTGAGGCATTATCTCCGTTGGTCAAGGCCGTCATGGTGAGCCATGTCATCTCTTCTGGGGCTGTTGATTCCCGCGGCGTCCCGGCGGTTGCGTCGCCAGAGGCAATTCAGGAACTCCGTTCAGCGTTTAGCGGTCTGATTATCACTGATGAAATAAACATGCTGGGTTTAAAAAAATTCTATCCCTCTCTTGACGATCTCTATATTGCCGTGTTTGCCGCCGGAAGCGATATTATCATCAACTTTAATGAGGATCCTCACGAGATCAGAAGAATGATTTCCATCATTCGCGCGGCCGTTGAAAAAGGAGAGATTTCTGAATCAAGAATTGATGATTCCGTACGGAGGATACTGCAGGCGAAGGGTTTTATCGTGGTATGACCCTCGTCTTTCGTGTGGCATGTTCTATCTCTAAAATCGCCGTCTCCGGAAACTTTTCCCAGCTGAGCTGAGGAATTGTTCCTATTTTTTCAGAACTGATCACCGTCAGATCTCTTGCCGTCCCAATCTGTAATTGCAAGTATCGGGGGTATTTATTGTGAAACGAGGTGATGTACGATTTCTCCTTGGTGCAGAAGATGAAATTTGAATCCATCTCTGCAGGAAGTTGTTTGGTCACTGCTCTCAGGGCATGTACATACCGTTCTTCAGATGACTTTTCTTGTGCAAGATGAGACAAGATCAGCATGAAGATGTTTTCAGAATCTGTCGTGCCTAACGGTTGGAACTCAGGAGGCGGCATGGGGAGACGTTCCCGAATAGTGCCGTTGTGGCAGAAAAGAAATTCTTCTGTTCCAATCTGGCGATAAAAAGGATGGGTGTTCTCTATCTCTACATTGCCGATACTTCGAGCTCGGACATGAAGAAGGGAAAAAGTCACTCTCTGTGGAAGTGTGGCCGTTGCATCGTCGTTAAAAATTGCTTTTTTTGATTTCATCAAAGCAAAGTGTTCTCTCTTTTGCGGTGGTGCTTTCGTAGAGGCAATTCCCCATCCGTCAGGATGCGTCCAGGTTCCCAAACCTGTTTTTTCGTTGCGTTCATGGATGGCGGTCTGGTCGAGAGCCATCAATTTCATCGCTTCGACGAGCGGAGGAAGGGACACGTTTCCGATGGCAAGGAGCATGCGGCACATAGGGATATTCTCTTAGAGGGTTTTCTGGTATACTTCACGAACAAACTGATTTGCGGCGGCTATTTCTCGTTCATTATATTGTTGTTTGTGCCACGGTAAAGTGGATGTGATCTGATCTGCGAAATTCATTCGTCTTCCGGAGAGCATTGCTGCTGCGGGAGAGAGATATATTTTTTCCCCTGCAGACAAGCTTTCATCAGCAAAGGCGAGAGCGTTGGCGAGATATGCCGCGACATTTCCGTCGCGTATTCCTGACCGGATGGCTTTTTCAGTCAATTCTTGGAGTGTTGAAGGTGTAGGGAGGACTACTCTCTCTTCTGTAAACGAAAAATCCCCGTCTTCTGCGGCAATCATCACGGGAAGGTTTTCTTCGATCACTCGATCGTGAATCGCTTTGTACGCCGCAACAGCGGCAAGCGCAAAAGGACGTGGCGTCGAATCAAACAAACGTACTTCCCATGTCCCGTCTCCGATGTTATCTCGCTTTCGTGGAGAATGGTATCCTGTGTTTTGAGGACTGGTAAACCTCTCTGCAAACTCGGGGTATGTTCTCCCGGTATTTCTCATCCATCGTTCTCCCCACTGTTGATATCGCTGGAGATCATGCTGTTCTATATCTTCTTCGGAATCGGCGTAATATGGTTCGCATTGCAGTCCTGTATCCGCAAAAACAACGTTCCGAACAAGATGCATTCGTTGACAGTTGATCCCATTTCTTCCTCGATAGTCTAATGGTGAAGATGAGGTGATCGCAATCGCGAGAGGATCAAGCGCTGTCAAGATTCGTTGTTGTTCGACCAATTTAGTTGGGACTTGATCAAGATGGAGGTGAATCCCTACGATAGTGTTGCTTAAAGCATCATTTTTATCCCCAATGATGGGAATGTATGCTTGATATCGAGCTGAATCTCGTACTTTGATGGGACCGTATCCAAAATAGCACACCGGAGCAACGAAAACATTTTCTTTCTCTGCGGCAGTTTCCAATTCATGTAACGCATCACGAAGGAGGGTATCGAGTTCGGCGATCGTTGATGCAGGAGGTGTATTGACTTCGACGCAATATTCCTGCGCTTCCTTGACGAAGCGTTGATCTCCTCGTAATCTGGAGAGCACGTCGTCAGCCCTATTACTGACCATCCCCTCTTTAGAAAGAAGGGTTAATTCTTGTTCCAAACCTATTTGTAATGCCATTGTATTTTTTTTCTCTAAAGATATGCCTCTGCCTCTTTTTATCGTAGTGCACCGATTTAAAAGAAAGTATTTATATTAATTATGCTCATCGAGAATATATTTTGCTCATGTTAGTTT
>JACQNF010000049.1 GCA_016203215.1 Candidatus Woesearchaeota archaeon | reverse complement strand
TTCGGGAATAAATAATACTTATTTAATGTTTATTCCAAACGCTCTCAAAAATCTCAATAGATATGCTGTTCAGAATTTAAACACAGAAGAACAGAGAGAACTAGCACTAACTATTCTAGCGTACGATTCTTCTCTGGTTCAACCTCTTGGGGGAGTCAAGATCATTCTTCCTCATGATCGTGAACAACGAAAGAGAGCTTTAATCAGGGCATATATTCTTGAATGCTTTCTTTGCCATTCAAATGAATAGGGTATCTCTTTTGGGATATTGTCTAAAATGAGAGCATTTTTCCAGAGTATTTGAAGATAGTATCGTATTTCTGTAAAACCACTGATCAAGAAACAAAAAACATAAAACCGCCCTCCAAGGCAACCCCCGAGTGGCCTATCTCGAAATTGTAATTACCGCTTTCTTTGGAATACTGAGCGGTATCATCACCGGCCTCGTCCCAGGAATTCATGTTAATCTCGTCTCTGTGCTTGTCGTTACTTTCTCGCCACTCTTGTTAGACTACGTTTCGCCGTTTTCCCTAGGAGTGTACATTATCAGCCTCGCGCTGACGCATACGTTTCTTGATGCCATCCCAAGCATCTATCTCGGTGCACCGGATGAAGCGCAGGCGCTCGCTGCTCTCCCAGGCCATCGTCTCTTAATCCAAGGATTAGGTCATAACGCTGTTCTGTGTACGGTGATCGGCTCGCTTGGTTGTGTTATCCTGGGAGTTTTGCTTTTCCCCCTATTCATCTCTACCATGTCCTGGCTTCAACCGTTGGTAGCAGAGAGTATCGGTTATCTCCTCATCATCATGATGATATTCATGATCTGGCGTGAGCGAAAAAAGTGGCTCTTTGCCCTGGTGGCATTCTTGCTTTCGGGTGTTCTCGGCTTGCTCGTCTTTAGCATTCCCTCAGTAGAGCAACCGCTCTTTCCCTTGCTTTCCGGATTGTTTGGGATTTCTCTACTAATCACTGGCTTATCAGAAAACATACGAATCCCGCTTCAGAAGACGGCAGAGCCGCTTCAGCTTTCACGAAGAAATATGATGAAAACAGTTTCGGCGGCATCCGGTGTTGGGTATATCGCAGCTTTCCTACCTGGTTTTGGAAGCAGCCAAGCGGCAATCGTTGCGACGAACGCCGTGGGCGATGTTGGTGATGAAGGATTTTTGACGTTGATCGGCGGGATTAATACGGCAAATATGCTCATCTCCATCGCGACGGTGTATGCTCTTGACAAAGCGCGGAATGGTGCAATCGTAGCGGTGCAACAGCTGATGACGATGATAACCTATTCCCAGCTCCTTCAGTTTATCGCTCTTGCGCTGATAGTAGCAGGAGTATCATCTTTGCTGACAATCTATTGTTCGAAATTATTTGCATCGATGATTGTGAAGGTGTCATATCCTCTGCTCATTCGAGCCATCATCATCTTTATCACTGCTCTCACTCTCTACTTTGACGGCTTTGTGGGGCTTTTGATCCTTGTCACTGCCACTGCTCTTGGCTATCTTTGCTCTCGTTGGGGCATCGGGAAGAGTCATCTTTTGGGGTGTTTGATTCTCCCCGTAATCTTGTACTTTACCCTTTGATGTTTTAGACCCATTTCTCAGGAATCAAATGAGGAAATCCTCTCAACAATTACGGAGAAGAAGGAGGGGCGGGAACAAAGACGTCAATCATCCGAGAAGCAAAAATCTCGCTGATGTCACCGATACGAGACCGCGAAGGAGCGTTAAGGAATGTCGTACCCGTCGATTCGGCATAAAAATAATTCTGTCCTCCAATGCGAAATGAAGCTCCTTGGAAGCTGCCGGCAACAGCGTAGCCAAGATGAGCATCAAATGAATCCTGCTGAGAGGGATAGAAATAGACGAGAACAACATCCAGCCCGCATGAGCGGCTGAGCGCTGCTGCGAGCAGGGCCTGATCTTCGCAATCACCATTGCCTTCGACGATGGTTTCCAATGGATGACGAACGTAATCTTTATGGCCCGGCGACTCGAGTAGATTGTCGTAGATTACAGAGTTATGGACATAATCGAGAATTCGCTGCGCCCGATCCTCCGGTGATGACGCGTCCCATGTCAATTCCCGAGCAAGGTGACCTATCAAAGGGTGCGGCGTTAAGAAACGACCGAGCTCTGGAAGGCGTTGGATATTGTGGTTTTGAGCTCGTACGAGGAGGTAGTCGGAGAACGGAATTTTCACTTGAATTTCAATGCCGCCCTGTCCTACAGCACACCGCGTGATGTACGAATCTTCAGGAAATAGATCAGGAGGCGTCTGTGCTGCAAGCGACGGTTCGAGAGGTATTTCGAGAGGAAAGACTTGATTAATTTGTGGCTCGAGATCAAGTACGGGAGCTACTGAGACTAATTGAGGGTCTTCTGTTCTTCGAGAATTAATGGACTCATAGGCAAACATACCCCCCGAGACTGCTACGACTGCCGACGCTACGCCCAAGAGTACTTTTTCACCGAAAGTGAAAGAGGAGGTAGTATTCATGTTTAGCATCGAGGGAGGGGGTATTATAAAAATATTACCACAAGAATTATAAAAACAAAGCAGAGTTGAGAAAGAAATGATTACCGGCCTGATAAAAACAAAGCTTGAACACGCATTTCCCGGAGCAAACGTAGAGGTGGAAGATGAAAGCGCAGAACACGCTGGCCACGGAGCATCGGGAGCGCATCTTGCCGTTGTAATTTCCTACGATGGATTCGCCGGCAAGACAAAAGTAGAACAGCACCAGATGGTCTATGCGTCGTTACAAGAAGAGTTAAGACACCAAGTACACGCTCTAAAGATAACAACGCGAACAAATGAGGAGAGGAAATAGCCATGAACGCAGAATTGAAGACTAAAATTGAACAATTAATTAAATCACACAAACTATTTCTGTTCATGAAAGGAACTCCGGACGACCCGCAGTGCGGTTTCTCGTGGAAAGTAGTGGACATATTACGAGGATTAGGGGCGGCATTTGGCTCATTTGATATTCTCAGTGACGAGGAGATGCGTCAAGCAGTAAAAGAGTATTCCAATTGGCCGACGTATCCCCAACTCTACGTCAACGGAAAATTAGTTGGCGGCTGCGATATTGTCACGGAAATGGCAGAGACAGGAGAATTAAAGAAATTTTGGGGATAAGCTTCATACCCCTGGCTCTCTTACCATTCCCTACTACTCATTCACAATCTTCTTAAATCAATTTACCGCCACTTGCAGACACTATGTGCGGAATTATTGGCTACGTCGGTGAAAAAGAGGCATATCCCCTTCTGATCAAAGGTCTAGAACGAGTGGAATACCGAGGATACGATTCCGTCGGCATCTGCACGACAGACGGAAGATTGCATGTGCTGAAAGACGTAGGAAGAGTGGACCAATTCAAGAATCATTTTCTTCCCGGCAAACAGGGGATTGCTCATTCGCGCTGGGCCACGCACGGCGGCGTCTGCCAACGGAATGCTCACCCTTTTATTGCGGGTGAATTTCTCACTTTAGTTCATAACGGGATCATTGAGAATTACCTCGAGCTGAAAGAAGAACTGAGGAAAAGCGGCGTTGAATTCTCCTCCGAAACAGATTCAGAAGTGATCCTCCACCTGATCTCCGCACACTACCATGGCAATCTTCTCCAAGCTGTGCAGAAAACACTGCCGCAGCTCCGGGGAGCATATGCCTTTGCTGTGATGACAAAGGAGACGAAAGAAATCATCGCTGCACGAAATGGGTGTCCATTGCTCGTGGGCATCGGCAACAAAGAGAATTTTGTCGCATCTGACGTTGCGGCATTCATCGAGCATACCAAAAAGGTGATCTATGTCAATGATTTTGAGATTGTCCGCATCACGCCAGAAATGACGGCCATCTTCGATAAAGAAGGAAACGAAAAAGAGAAAGACGTCAAGGAAATTCAATGGGATATTGAGCAGGCACAGAAACAGGGATGCCCCCACTTCATGCTCAAAGAGATCAAAGAACAGCCAGCAGTCGTTGCTGAAACATTGAAAGTGCCGTTGCCAAAAATGAAACCATCCCCGCAAAGAATAATTGTCATCGGGTGCGGCACCGCAGGGTACGCCGGTCTACTGGGAAAATATATCCTTGAAACAGTTGCAAAAATACCCGTCCTCTCTGAAATCGCTTCTGAGTTCCGCTACAAGCAGCCGCTATTCTACCCCCATGATCTCGTCATCGCCATCTCCCAGAGCGGGGAAACGGCAGACACGCTCGCCGCCGTGAGGCTAGCGAAAGAACATGGTGTCAAAACCTGGGGGATCGTTAACGTCAGGGAAAGCACCATCGCACGAGAGGTGGACGAGGTTGTCTATACGCGCGCCGGTCCTGAAATAGGTGTTGCTTCCACAAAAGCATTCATGACGCAGGTACTTCTTCTGTACCAACTAGCATTCAACCTCGCGGGAAAAGAATTTGTAGGAACAGCTCTTCCCTCGTTGATCGAAAAAACACTGGGATTAGAACAACAAGTCAAAGCTATTGCCTTGAAATACGCCGAGTACCAACACTTTCTTTATATCGGCAGGAACACGTACTTCCCTCTCGCTCTCGAAGGAGCATTGAAACTGAAAGAGATATCATATATCCACGCTGAAGCCTATCCCGCAGGAGAATTAAAGCACGGGCCAATCGCGTT
>JACQNF010000054.1 GCA_016203215.1 Candidatus Woesearchaeota archaeon | reverse complement strand
CCTATGGTTTCTGCAAGGATGACCGGCAGACAGATTCTTGAACTTTCTACCCAAGATTATATCTCTTGTATTCACCAAGGGGATCAACCACGCTCTAGAGTTTCTTAGAACGAGTTCTCTATTTTCTTCACTTCTCCGTCTTCACTCGAACAATTTTATCATCTTCAACTGCAGGTAATCCTCGCCCATCCCTATTTGATGTTGAGAAGTAGATGTATCCTTCGTGTTCAACAACGTCACGGATACGGCCGAAATCAGAGAAGATCTCTTCTTCAGAGAGTATCGTTGTAAGGTCTGGCGTGAAGACAATCTTCCGTAGCTGCGTCCCCCGCAAACCTGCGATGTAGAGTGCATTCCCTTGAAACGCTATTCCTCCCGGCGCAAGGGTAAATTCGGTGTAGCAACGAATGGGCTGATTAATTTCTTCTATTTTGTCAGTACATTCTTGAGGCCAGCCGTAGTTTTTTCCTTTTTCGATGAAATTGATTTCATCGTTCCTCGTCGGGCCGTGTTCGGCAGCAACAAGCTGACGCGTCGCATCGTGCCAAGCCAATCCCTGAGGATTGCGATGGCCATAGGAATAAACTTCATTTCGAGAGGGATTATCCTCCGGAATCGTGCCGTCTTTATTCAAACGTAGGATTTTACCTGCGAGTGAGGTTATATCTTGTGCGGACGATAGTTCCGTCGCATCGCCGGTGGTGATATACAATTTTCCATCTGGGCCAAATTTAATTCTCCCTCCATTGTGAAAACGGGCAAAGGGAATATCATCTATCAGTACAATTTCATCTTTTAATGTCCATTCGAGCTGGAAACGTGAAACGCGGTTTTTATTTTCGTGTGTGTAATAAAGATAGACAAATTGATTCTGCTTAAATTCGGGGTCCACAGCAATTCCCAGCAAACCTGCTTCCGCTTCTTCATTTACGGGTATTTCCCCAACCACGGTCGCCACCCCGTTCTCAATGACATTTACTCTTCCTGGTCGTTCCGTGAAAATTAACTGACCTGTGGGAAGAAAATCCATGGCCCATGGCGTGTCGAGGTTGCGAGCGACAATTTCCATCTTGCTGTCTTTTGGGGCAACTCTTTTCCCACCAAGATTTTTCTCGAGAAATGCCAGCGTTTTCTGCCAGGCATCTAATGTTTCTTGAGGTGCATAATTCATTCCAGAGGGATTTGCAAAGGCATGGCCGACTTCCTGGTAAACATAAATTTCGTTGGGGATCATGGTTCTATTAAGAGCTTGTTCAAATTCCGTCACTGAAGCGAGAGGGACAACTGTATCATTACTTCCAAAAATACCGAGGATAGGCCACTGTATCTTTTCAAGTCGTGATTGATCTTTTTCCAGATTTCCATAGTAGATTACCGTTGCGGCAAGATTTTCGTTCAGTGCCAATTGCAGTGACATTTGCCCGCCAAAACACCAGCCGAGTGAACCAATTTTGGGAGTCACATCTTCCCGGCCACGGAGATACGCGACCGCTGCTTTCATATTTGCGACAGCGCGAGGAAGATTTTCTCGGGATTTTTTGGCAAACGCACTGGCTTCACTGGCATTTGTGGTTACGACTCCTTCATAAATATCTACCGCAAGGACAACATATCCCTCTGAAGCTAATGCTCTTGCCATTTCTTTGATATTCTCATTCAACCCCCAGAATTCGTGGATCATCACAATCCCCGGATACTTCCCTTCAAGTTCTGGTTTAGCTAGATACCCCCTAACACTTTCAAAATACGTTGGTTCCTCGATTGCGACGGGTAACACCCCTCTTTCGGAAAGAAGGTCGACATTTTTATCTGGCGCGGGAAAACATCCCGTGAGAACAATGATCCCAAGCAAGAGCGCAGTTGTGAATAGCGTTTTGGATGTCATGTTTTACCTCTTTTAGAGTCGTTCAGGAATTTATAAAACCTCTTTTGACAAAGAAAACGATAACTCGTCCGTAACCATTATATATTATCCTCTCATTTTTCTTCCTGATGACATCGATTTCGCTGTGCATGATCACAAGGAATGAGGATCAATACCTTGAAGAGTGTCTCGCATCTATCCTGGATTTCGTCGATGAGATCATTATTATTGACACGGGAAGCACGGATAAGACTAAGGAAATTGCTCGAAAATACACCCAGAAGATCTACGACTATGTCTGGCATGATGATTTCTCTGCGCCGCGGAATGAGGCGTTGAAACACGCTACAGGGGAATGGATCCTTGTCCTTGACGCCGATGAAATCCTCCCTCCGGAGAGTAAGTCATTAATCCGAAATGCGATCAGCAACGGGTCTCACGCTGCGTATTATTTACCCCAAGTAACCTTCACGAATATCTATACCCATGACCCCCTCTTTGTGCCAAGTCCAATCACTCTTAAAGAGAAAAATTTTGCCGGTTACATTGCCGGGGATATCATTCGTCTCTTTCGTAATCAAAAAGAGGTCACCTATGATTTCTTCGTCCATGAGACCGTTGAGTACTCATTGCGGAAGCATAATCTCAGCATCGGCTGGTTAGCTGCCCCATTTCTCCATCTTCATGAATTGAAAGGAAAAGGAAGAGTCACTGAAAAACAAGGGTATTACGCGCAGCTTTCCCTCAAAAATATTGAAAAATATCCTGAGTATGGAAAACACTATTACGATGTTTCTCTGTATCACCATGCCCATACACGAGACGATGAGATGGCGTTGACATATGCTCAGAAGGCAGTGGAGCGGGAACCGCAGCGGATAGAATTCTGCTTAAATCTGAGTTTTCGCCTGCGTGATCTCGGAAGACGAAGAGAAGCGATTGCGGTGCTTCTGCCCTTACTTAAGATCTATACTGATGAGCGAGTTTTTGTGGAGTTGGGCGATCTGTTTACGGCAGAGAAGGACAAGCCCCATGCATTGGCGATGTACACGAAAGCGTTGCAGTTAAATTCACCCCGAAAAACATTGATCTTTCAGAAAAGAGAACAAGCGTTGAGATTGTGAGTTTTTCATTCGTCTCGATATTCCACATCTATTTCTGCTTTGGAAACAACATCCTCTAACGTCATGGGAACACAACATTCACTCTGCTGTTGCCAGCCATTCTCCGTCCGTGTCAGTTGAACATTGAACAATTGCTGATAAGTAAGGGAAGAACAGTACGCCGTGAACATGGTGTCTTTTCCTTTTTCTGTGGCAATATCATTCGCATAGACTTCAAGATAGCGGCGGACTTCAGGAATATCCTCTTTGTCATAGACGTGCACACGGAAGTGGACAAGCATATTGGATTTTTTTTTTCAAAATTTTGAACCAGACTTAATTCTGAGGAATTTTTACATTAAATGTGCCAGAAAGCCTCGTACTTTAGTGCGAGGATGAATGGCTTTCTAGCACATTTATGTCACAAAGTGCGGGGTTGAGAAATCGTCTCTTTCCAAGCCTCGGCTTTTAAGCCGAGGTGAGACGATTTCCCGCACTTTCATGACACATAGAGATTGGTCAGGCCCTTGGCCATCTCGGGGGAAATCGTGATGACTCCTTGCTCGTCGGCGAATCGCTGCGGGTCGAAGAGGATCTCTGTAAATAAATCATTACATACGGCGTTTAGGGCGCGCGCACCCGTTTCTTCAGGACAGCGGTCTGCGATGGTCCGAAGAACTGCAGGGTTGATCTCCAGATGATAACCTTTGTGCGATAACAATTTGGCGTACTTCGTGATCGCTGACTTCTTCGTAGAGGTTAGGATTCTGATTTTGTCATCCGTCGTAAGAGGATGGAGCACTCCTACAGAGGAAAGTCGTCCAATCAGTTCTGGTTTTAGGCCATACGTAATCAGATCTTCTGGGCGAACTCGTGAAATACTATTTTTTTCGCCACCATTTTCCCCCGATGCTTCCTGCATCGTAAAACCAACTCTCTTCTGATTCTTTCCCAGTCTTCTCTCAATGATTGCTTCCAAAGACGTGCCGCTCTCAATGCTTTGAAAAGCGCCAGCAGTGATGAAGAGGATATTTTTGGTATTGATGCTCCCTTTTTTGTTCTCGCCTTGTCTCGTATCGGGAGTATACGTTGCTTCCTCTAACCAGCCGATCAATTCGTCCTGTAACCGTTGTCCAAAGAAGCTGTTACTTCCATCGTACGCGATCTTATCAATCTCATCCAAAAAGATGACCCCATAAGGGGCGTCTTCTTTTGTCATTGCCTGCATTTGTTCTAACACGGTAGACAGATTCTCGTTCTTATATCCGGAGGATACCTTTCCCGTCAATTTACTCTCAACCATTGGAAGTGATGCTTTCTTTGCAAGCAGTGAAACCATGTACGTTTTACCTACCCCCGACGGGCCTATGAGGAGCACGTTTCCTTTCTGTAGATCTTCATCTTGCGTCCTTACTTTTGTCATGTAATTTGAAAAAGCGACTGCGAGAATTTTCTTGGCATTCTCCTGGCCGACAACGTATTGATCAAGGTACGCAACGATCGACTTCGGCTCTTCCCAATCGATCTCTTCTTCATCTTTAATCTCTGGTAATTCTTGTCTTGACACTGTTCCCGGATGATTTTTTCTCTCTTCCGGCGTTCTTCGTGCAGGAAGGTATTTTCTTCTGCTTTGTAATCCTTTTAAGAAATTTTGGATCTGGTTCTCGAGGGACTTGTCCGGGCGGCCATTGTGCTGGAGTATATTCCCCAATCTATCTCTTAAAAGTTGTATCGTTTTTATACCATATTCAGTTTCGGAAGTGATCACGAGGGGGTAAACTCCTTGTGCTCCCTCAACACCAAATGGGGAAATCGTGGACGCTCCATCTTTTAGTTCAAGATCCGTTGCTTTTAAGGGGAGGTACAGCGTATTTTTATTTTGCTCGGTCATTAGTACGAAGTTTCCTTTCGTATCCATCTCGAGATATTCTCCACGCAATGATTCTCTTTTCCGCAGAAATCCGATGGGTGCTTCCACGAGATCCCCCCCTACTACAAAATGTCCATATAAATGATGATCATAAATCTCAACAGGGATGATATAAAATGGCGTTTCGATAAATCTATTCTCCCCCTGTTTCTCGAGTGTTATTCTCATTTCCCCGCTCAAAGGGATGCCCTGCAAGGCTTTCTCCAGCGCGGAGCTGTATTCACTATGGCGAGAAGTGAATATGGTCATTTCTTTTTCGAGAATAATCTTGATTATAAATATTCTTGTCACACGGAGGTATTTAGTTCGCCACGACGATCCAGCGGGCGGGCCGTCTGTCTCGCGGAGAATATTACTGTTTTTGGCCTTGCCTGCCGTAACGGTGAGCTGAATATGACCACCACACCGTTTTATTAACTAGAATTGATTTCTTCACGTATGGATCTTCACTTAGGATTTATCGCCTCGTCTCGAGGGAGTAATGTCTGTGCGATACTTGATGAGATTCAGCGAGGGTGGCTTGATGCCGATGCCAAAGTGATTATCAGTAATAACCCTCTGGCGCCCGTTCTTCGCGTGGGAAGAGAACGAAATCTTCCGGTGGTCTGCGCATCCTCGAAAACATCCCTGGATCGTGATGGTGTCATTCTTGAGGCATTGAAAACATACGACGTCAATCTTGTTGTATTAGCGGGGTATCTGAAAAAAGTAGGCCCCGAGATTATCGAGAACTTCCCTCAGCGAATCCTGAATATCCATCCTTCATTACTGCCAAAATATAGCGGGGAAGGGATGTACGGGATGCACATTCATGAGGCAGTTATCCATTCTTCAGATCATGAGAGCGGCGCGACGGTCCATCTTGTTACGGAAGAATACGACTGCGGTCGGATTCTTGCTCAATACAAAGTGCCAAGGTATGAACGGGATTCTGCTGAAACGTTGGCAGAACGAGTTTTACGGGTCGAGCATGTGCTCTATAGCCAAACCTTGCGAGATATCCAGAGGGGGATAATTGACTTAGACAATGGATCTGCTCTTTCTCCGATCTGATCTTTACACCGAGCCCACTGGTCACTGGTCAAGTGCGGGTAGGGTATAAAAAGAACCTCTGATAGTAGTATTCTGTTGCGCATAATGAGGCAAGAGTGTGCGCCAACCAAAAAAACGAGGTGAAACCCACATGGTTGACTTAACCACGAAGACAATACGGAGATTATTTGAGCAACAAGTCCGTGACTTGACACGGCGCACACTTTTTGAGCGGGAAGATTCTTTTGATTTGCAATTCAGCGGGAGGTGGCTACAATGAACATTAGAGATAGAATAAACCAATTGATTCAGAAATACGATGTTCCTTATAAGGAACAGAAGCGAGCAATGGAAACGACTCCTGAGATTAGAGCGTATTTCCTGAGTACAAAGCAGACATATCTTGACGAATTTGATTCAGCGATTGCCTAGATCTCGGTTGGGCGATTCAAATGGATAATTATTTAAATAAATTTTTTTTTTAAAGTTTCATGG
>JACQNF010000005.1 GCA_016203215.1 Candidatus Woesearchaeota archaeon | reverse complement strand
TTATTAATAGGTAGGGGAGGGAAGAACTTACTCCTGCTTAAGAGGGCGGTAAAACGTTTTTTTAACGTGGATGTAAAAGTAGAATAGACGTAGAAAATACTGATCTGAGAAATTCATTACAATGGGAAAAAAATCAAATGGGTTGGGCGCAGCAAAGAAGCTGAAGAAACGGAGAGCACAGAATAAGCTTGTTTCTCGGACGAAAATGCGCTATAAAGTAGATCCGTTAGAGGGCGCTTCCCAAGCAAAAGCAATTGTTCTGGAAAAGATTCAAGTTGAAGCAAAACAGCCGTGTTCAGGGATGCGCAAGTGCGCACGGGTGCAGTTAGTGAAGAATGGAAAACAAGTCACTGCGTTTATGCCTGGTGACGGTGCACAGAAGCTTATTAACGAACACGATGAAGTTGTTGTTGAGCAGATCGGCGGGAAGATGGGGAGAGCTAAAGGAGATCTTCCTTGTATCCGGTGGCAAGTTATCAAAGTCAATGATCAGAGCCTTGATGCATTGTTGAAAGGCAGATTAGAGAAAGCAAGGAGATAAACACGATCATGAGCACAATCAAATTTTTCAATCGTTGGGACGCGTCTGGTGTTAAAGTCGACGATATTGGTCTCCAGAAATATCTTACTCTTGCTCCCAAGATTGCGCCTAAGACCGGTGCACGGTATGCCGGAAATCGTTTTCATAAGTCAGGTACATTTATCGTTGAACGGTTTGCGACGAAGCTGATGGGCTCAGGGCATAAAGGTAAAAAACATTTCATCAGCTCGGGTCATAATGGCGGCAGGAAGACGCATGCGCTTCGCATTGTGGAAAGTGCCATGCTCAAAGCGGAACACCGCCTGAAGACGAATCCATTATCCCTCTTAACGCGAGCAGTTGAAAATGCTGCTCCACGGGAAGAAGTGATCGCTATCGAGTATGGCGGTGCGCGGTATCCCAAAGCAGTTGATATTGCTCCACAGCGTCGTATTGATCTTGCGCTTCGTTTCATGACTCAAGGAGCATATGCCAAATCATTCAACAAGAAGATGAAGATTGAGGACGCCTTGGCAGAAGAGTTGATTGGAGCATATCAGTCAAGCGCGCGAAGCAACGCCATCGCCAAGAAGCGTGATCTGGAGCGACAGGCAGCAAGTAGTAAGTAAGTTTTTTGATTTATTGAAGACTATTACTATCTCTTTTAGGGGATGGTTTTATTTTGGTGTGTTCTATCCATTACAACGAGCTATTACAACCAGCCCTCTACAATCAAAATGAAATACGGCATCATTTCGGACGTTCATCGTGATCCACGAATCGTCTCCGTTGCAGTTGATATTCTTAAAAGAGGAGGGGCAGAAAAACTGATTCTGAATGGCGATATCGGTGAACGTCAAGGATCACTTCCAGCAAGTCAAGATTATGTTGCAGTGATTCTGGATGCCGTCGGTAAAAGTGGTTTAGAATCGTACGTCGTGCGAGGAAGCCATGAAACCGTCGGCGCATTCGAACCTGTGTTAGACTATTTCAAAGGAAAATATCCTTCGTTGGTTGATACATTTGATTGTCCTAAGGTTGAAGAGAACGGTCATCATCTTGTGTTCCTCAATGGTTCTGATTTCGTCTGTGGTGGAGAATATCATCTCGGGAGCAATGAAGAGATTCCTTCGGGCTTGTACCACATAAATGCCGGATTACTGCGGTACGTAAACATGAATGATTTAAAGAGACACGTCACTGATGGTGAAAAGACGATTATTGTATGTCATGTTCCCCGAAAATTTGATTCTATTGACGGGGCTGTTGATGTTGCGTACTTTGCAGAATCTATTGCAGATGGCAGTGTCATCCCCGGTATTGTTGTCGAAGAGATGATTCGGAAACAACACGGAGATGTTTCTGATGAGGAAGTTAAACGCATTGCCGCGGTGAATGGGCTAATCTTCAAAGAGGAAAATCGGGGAAATGCAGAGTTAAGAGACCTGTACGCAGAATTAGGGATTACCAAAGCAGTCAGCGGTCACTTCCACGAAAGCGGACATAGGGCACATGATGGAGCAGTGAACCCTGTACCCCAAGAAACTTTTGTAGGCGAGTTGTATTGGAATTCTGGCCAATTGGACGTAGGGCAAACTGGCATTCTCACAGTTCGTGATGGAAAAGTTAGTTATCAGAATCTCTTGCTACAACAGTATCTACGAGGCTAGTTTTTGACAAGGATTGTTTTATTTGAATACTCACCATTGAACATGTAACTTCCATGACCCAAAACCAACGCACCATCTCAGTACGAGAATACATCGCTGAATTGCGGGAGAATGGGGAAATTACTGACCATCCACATATCCTTGGTAATTTGACCCTCTTGCCCATTACAATTATCGATCGTCAAGAACGCTTCTGTATTGCTGAAGATGCGAGACCACTCCCTTATGGAATGTTCTCTACCGTCTTTGTCTATTACCCAACAAATCTTGACCATGCAGAACTCTTTTCTCGTTCAAGAACACGGTATGGCGGACCACAAACGTATTATCCTGGGTCTGTAGCAGTTCTCCAATTTACGAATTGGAAGGACCGTCTTTCTTTTGACTACCTCCAATACTGTTTTCGTCAAGGATCTCCCTCGGAATTGACGCGTTCGTTGGTCTCAAAATATATGAATGCTGAATATCATTTGCTGAGAGCAATGGCTCAATCCAAGAAAGTGAGCAAGACCGGTGTCGTTGATTTCAATAAAACGCATCGTAAAACTGATCAGCTAATAGCTACTCTTGAACGAGTCATCGCGGAGAATGAAACTGCTTTTTCTTCGGGTACTCGTATTGAAAATTGTTTCTATAGCGACTTTGAGGATAAATAGAAACGGAAAAATTCAACCACATCATCCTTTCCATCGTTCTACAAATTCATCCTTGAATTGCAAAAATCGTTTTCCTTTGATTGCTTCTCGTGCATCATTCATCAGTCTCTGGATGAAGTAAAGGTTATGGATTGTTTTCAGTCTCTTGGCAATTGGCTCCTTGACTTTGCAAAGATGATAGAGGTATGCTTTGGTATAATGTTGGCACGTGTGACATTGGCAACCCTCGTCAATCGGCGTGAAATCATGTTGATATTCTTTCCGGTCGATGCTTATTTTCCCATTCGAGGTAAAGAGCGTATGGTGGCGGGCGACTTGCGAAGGATAGACGGAATCAAAGCAGTCGATCCCGCGTCCAATTAATTCTAATAGTTCTTCAGGACTTCCGACACCCATGACGTAGCGCGGTTTAATCTGCGTGAGATGAGGAAGAGCAGCGTCAACAGCGCGGTACATCTCTTCTTTCGGTTCACCGATCGCCACACCGCCGATGGCAATTCCATCGAAATCAAGCGTATTGATGAACTTAGCGCTCTGTTCCCGTAGATCAGGATAGAAATTCCCTTGTACGATTCCAAAGAGAAGTTGTTGGTGATGGCGGTGATTCTGTTTCAGTGCGCGGTGGTGTTTCAAGCTCTCTTCACCCCAGCGGTGTGTATTCGTCATTGCCCTTTCTGCTTCTTCTCGCGTCGCACCCCATCCCGACATATCATCAAGCATCATCGCGACGTCGCTGCCGAGATCAAGTTCTATTTCCATGATTTTTTTGGGGGTGAGAACAACCTTGCTGTTGTCGTAGGGATTCCGGAAATGGATCCCTTTCCTGCTCTTCGTATCGAAGATGCTGCGTGACATTTGAAATCCGCCGCAGTCCGTGAAAATCACGCCGGGAAAGTTCATGAATCGATGCAGTCCGCCGGCTTTGGCGATCGTGCTTGCTCCCGGCTGAAGGCTGAGGATGAGAGCGTTGGCAATGAGCGCAGACGTAGACACTTCTATCCCCAGACTCTGATAGTCGTCGGTGGTGATGATTTTGCCTGTCGCTTTCGTCGCTGCAGGCATGAAGAAAGGTGTTTCAATGATGCCATGTGCAGTTTTGAGTTCTGCGACGCGGGCATTTCCGTCCTGATGTGTGACTCTAAATTTGTTCATCGTGTGTTCAAAATGAGGATATTTTAAAAAAGGGATGGCGGAAAAAGTGATTGAGAAATCTTGGGAAATTGATACGTTTCTATCAACATCCTAAGTTGTCATTTTCAAATTAGCTTCCTTTTTTGGTAGCGTTTGGCTATTTATCGCGATTAGTATTTCTCTTCCCCTAGTGGTGGATGAATGATTTCTTCTATTTCTTTTTCTTCGAGTTCCCGAGTTTCGGGCAGTAATCCTTCTAAATATCTTTTAGTGTGAATAAATGTCTCTCGTGAGTGTACGTCTTGTTCATTGATAAACCCTGTAAAGAGATCAGGAGTTGAAAGAAATTCTGGTTTTTGAATCTCAAGGATATACTTTGTGCCTCCCCATCGCCAGTCACTAGGTTCTCCATAGTATCTTGGTCCTCTATACAGGGTAATTATGGTTTCAGCAGATAATCCTTGTATTCTGCCAGCGACGTACCCCATCGCGGAAGCTCCTGCAATTGCTGCTCCTATCAATAGTTTCTTGATTTGAGTGTCTAATGTCATTCTTAGCAGAGGCTGTCTTTTCTTTTTAAATGTTCCTCCCCTAAAAAGGAGTAACTCTCTTTTACAGAAACTTTAATAACCCGTCCTCCTCAACAATCGTTATGATTAACCAAATCTTTGTTAACCTCCCTGTGAAAGAGCTGACTAAAACAAAAAAGTTCTTTTCCTCCTTGGGCTTTGCATTTAATCCCCAATTCACGGACGAAAAGGCTGCCTGTCTTATCCTCGGAAAAAACATGTATGCAATGCTCTTACAGGAGAAATTCTTTACGATCTTTATCCCTCATAAAACAATCTCTAATGCTCGGCAGAGTACGGAAGTTCTCACTGCGCTGAACGTCGAAAGCAGAGATGCCGTCGACGAGATGATCGAGAAGGTAGTCAACGCTGGCGGGAAAGAGTATCGCCAAGCGCAAGATCATGGGTGGATGTATGCGAGAGCATTTGAAGATCCTGACGGCCACGTCTGGGAAGTCTTTTCTGCTGATGAGAGCAAAATGCCTCCTGAGATGAAGAAGAGGAAATAGGCCTCACGATCATTGCACGTGATAGAGATAATACCCCATGAAAGATATCATTCTTCGGCATGGCGAAACTTTCTCTCTAAAAGTCATCCCTCATTCTGGCAGGACGGAATTGAAAGAAATCAACGGCGTGTTAAAGTTGTATCTCCGCTCCCCGCCGGAGAAGAATAAAGCGAATATGGAGCTGATCAAGTTCTTTAAGAAAGAATATGGTCTTGTGGTGGAGATTATGTCTGGGTTGACCAGCCGTGAGAAAGTGATGAGGATTGTGCGGTAGATTTATCTTCGTTTTCTCGATGCTCTTGGCTCTGTAGACAGTTTTGAACGCCCGTATTCCAAAAGGAGTGGTTTCATCGATTCAAATGATTCTCCTTTGAGAATAGCCTGATTTATTCTATCTCCTATGTCTTGTGGCGGCTCCATTACAGTGACAACGTCCACTTGCTTTTTTGAATACCTTTCGGGGTGGTGAAACCCCCCCACCATAGCCGCGAGATGAATAGTATCTTTTGTTCTCAGTCGTGGAATCTGCTCGCGGATGGCTTCTTCTGCAATCTCTAGATTTCCGGCAATCTCTCTATCTCTGAGTTCAATTGTGTATGCATTTAATTCAAGGCTTTGTTTGAAAAAGCGGAGATAATTATCATTATCTCCTTGTCTAAAATACTCGACAGCGTCTGTGTAGATCGTATCTGCTTGTAGCTCATTTTTCATGATTTCTTCTGCTTGTGATGAGGAAAATCGTTCGAGGTACCACGTTGCAACTCTGCTCTGAAACATCAGATCATACATCGTGAACAAATACTCCCCGGTTTCTTTCGGTTCCTGTTGTACTACTAATCTGAGAAATTCTTGAAACCGGCGTCTTGAAATCCCCGAAGAGAGTATTCCTTCCCACTCGGATTCGTTTCTTGCTGCCTTCTCTGCCGTCATCGCTGCGTTTTCATGGGAAAAAACATCGGCTTCGTGGATGTACGACCGTAATTTTTTCGCTTCAGATTTTCCTGAATGCTTTACTTTCACGATCTTGACGGTCATCATTCCTCTGCCAAGATAAAGTTTCTTTTTAAAACATTCTTCTCTACTCCCACAAATCATTTAAACGGGATTGTCCCTCCCTGGACTAAGAGGTACATTTTGATGGAATCATATCTTAATCTTGTTCAAACCATTCTTGACGCTGGTATTCGTACTCCCACTCGTACGGGAGTAGATGCATTTACCGTTTCAGGGATGATGTTCCAACATGACATGAGCAAGGGATTTCCATTATTGACGACAAAACGCGTCCCTTTCCGTCTTGTTGCTTCAGAATTAGAATTCTTTCTGAGTGGAAAAACGGATAAAAGATGGCTTCAAGAACACGGGAATCATATTTGGGATGAATGGTGCAGTCCCGAGAAAGTCCCTTACGGGCATGATCTTGAATCAAAACAACGGATGAAAGAAGAGCGCGATCTTGGTCCGGTCTACGGCTTTCAGTGGCGGCATTTCGGTGCTCCGTATCGTGGATATAACCACGATTATGCGGGTGAAGGCATCGACCAGCTTAGCAGATTAGTAACGACTTTGAAAACAAACCCGAGGGATCGGCGAATGCTGGTGAGTGCGTGGAATCCATTGGATCTGGGAAAAATGGCGCTGCCTGCCTGCCACTATGGTTTCCAAGTTACGGCCGCGGGAGGAAAGCTTAACCTCCTTTGGAATCAACGATCTGTTGACACGATGTTAGGGTTGCCGTTCAATATCGCAAGTTATGGCTTGCTGCTTCATCTGCTGGCAAAAGAGACGGGGCACGTGGAAGGAACATTAACTGGTTTTTTAGCAGATGTCCATATTTACGAGAATCACGTTCCTGCTGCCCGCGTACAACTCGAGAGGTCTCCTCGTTCTCTTCCACGCATTGAAACATCGTCGTATACTTCGCTTTTTGCGTGGTCACACTTAGATTCACGGGTGGTGGAGTACGATCCTCATCCCCCGATAAAAATGGAGGTTGCTGTATAAAATGGAACTTGTTGTTATCGCCGCCGTTGCGGAAAATGATGTGATTGGAAAACAAGGAGGAATCCCTTGGAACTTGCCTGAGGACATGAAGCGGTTTAAGTCGCTCACCCTCAATCATCCCGTGATCATGGG
>JACQNF010000052.1 GCA_016203215.1 Candidatus Woesearchaeota archaeon | reverse complement strand
GGATCGTAATGTAATGCAGAAAGCAATTGATGAAATCCACGCTATTGAACAAGAGTTCGTGAGCGATGTCGAACACAAGATTCCTGCGACCGTTGATCCCGATCATGCGCGATATGTCAGCGCGGTAGCGGATCCTATCAGAAAAGTTATAGCTTTACGCGGTTCTCTCGGCACAATTTGGAATGATCTCGAGAAATTCCACGAAGAAGTGGATTAAATAATAATCTTATTGTACTTTTACCTTCTGACCAAGAGCTTGGCCAGGTAAGCCTTTTTCTTCAAAGATAGCGCGAACGTTGCCTTTGCGGCCGTGAAGAGCAGAAATTGTTCCAGAGATGACCTTTCCTGTAGGGGACGTCCATGAAACTTTCTTTCCGATCAGTTTCTGAGCGTCTTCTGCTGTGTCACCAGCTTTTATGATCATCTGATGTGAATTTACTTTGTACCGGCTCTGCCGAAAATGCATGACTGTTGCTTCCATGATACGCTGAAAAATGGGGCTATTTATAAAGATTTTTGTTTCGAAGGCGCGTATTTAGTTCTCCACGACTATTCGGCGGGCGGGCCGTCTGTCTCGCGGAGAATATCGTTGTTCTCACATAAGCACAAAAACTGTTCAACGATCTATTCCCCGACAATTAAACTTCCTGCTTCGCTCAGTAGATCGAGACAGACTTGCTGGCCTTGCCCGCCGTGACGGCGAACTAAATACGTACTGTTTCGGAGGCGTTCTGTTCGGTGGACTATCTAAATTGATTAAAAGGGGGGATGTTCTCTTTTCAGATATGCTGAAAGGTCAAGTTGTTTCTGGCGATTTTGGGAAAATCGTCATGCGCGTCAAAGCGTCGTCTCCTGTCGAGTTGGGAGAACTGGTCGTCATTGAGGAAAATGGTGAAAAATTCATTCTGCAAGTATATGATCTGCTTTATGGGAGTCAGATTTCTGCCCAGAATTTAGAAATGGTTGCGGGAATGAGCTTGGAAGAAGGCGGCTTCGAGATGCTTGATGAACGGCTGCGGAACTATCAGTTGGCCCTGCTCAAGCCTGTTTTGACCACACGTGGGCAAAGCACGATGTGCAAGAAATTGCCACCGTTCTTTACAAAAGTTCGAGCAATCGTGAAAGATGATCTTCTGTTCATGACAAAGCCGCTTCATCCATTATACCTTGGGATGCTGCGCAGCGGCAGTACTGCCCTTGATTTTGAGCTCTTCCTTCCTGGAAAAGAAACGCTCAGTCATCACGTCCTTATCCCTGCGAGTACCGGAAAAGGGAAATCAAATCTGATGTCGTGCATGCTCTGGGGATTGACAAGCAGTGACTTTGCTGGCGTCTTAGTCTTAGATCCTCATGACGAGTACTACGGTCGAGTTGGATTTGGCTTGAAAGACCATCCCCAACACCAGAATATATGTTACTATACTCCTACGCGGCCGCCGCCAGGTTCGCGTTCGTTAAAAATTAATCTTGCTAAATTGAAGCCCGAACATTTTCAAGGAGCAGTCTCCCTTTCTGATCCTCAGCGCCAATGTTTGTTTGTCTATTTCAAGAAATTCAGGTCAGAGTGGATCAGGGCAATTCTCGAAGAGCGGAAAATTGAACATGTTCTCTTTCATGAAGATACGATTTCTGTCGTCAAGAGAAAACTCTTGGCATTGCTGGATCTTGAATTTGAACAGGGACAATTTCAGTGCAATGGCATCTTTGACGATGTCGCGGGGCTAAATACGATTACAGAAATGTGCCTCGAACTTGAACGGGGGAAAACGGTGATTATCGATACGAGCTATTTCTCTGGCGCTCTTGAGATTATGGTCGGAAGTATCATCGCCTCAGAAATTTTTGATAAATACAAATATTACAAGCGTCTTGGTCAGCTAGAAGAAAAACCTGTCGTGTCGATTGTTCTCGAAGAAGCTCCACGGGTGCTCGGTAAAAAAGTATTAGAGCAAGGAAGCAACATTTTCGACTCGATTGCTCGCGAGGGAAGAAAATTTAAGATTGGTCTCGTTGCTATCACCCAGCTTCCTTCGGAAATCCCTAAGAATATCTTGGCGAACATGAACACGAAGATCATCCTCGGGATGGAGATGGGTTCGGAACGGCAAGCAGTCATTGAATCTTCTCCCCAAGACTTGAGTCAAGACAACCGTACCATCGCTTCGCTGGATAAAGGTGAAGCAATCGTGACGTCCACATTCACTCGCTTTGCTGTGCCGGTGAAGATTCCCCTTTTTACGGAGTACGTGAAGAATTCGTTGCGTAAGGAAAAAGCGGAGATGAGCTTCATGGGGATGGAAGAGTAGTTTTCGTATGGATTAAATTTGCCGTGGCGATGAGCAAGGTCAAATATATTTCTGTTAAAACAACAAATTCTCCAGGTCTCCAACACATATTTAAACTTGGTAATTATCTCTTCCTTGTGAAACATTCATTCAAAGTTATCCTAGTCCTCCTCCTTCTGTTCATACTGATTCAATACGTCGGCATTGCCGTTCTCCAAAAATATGTTAACGAGCCGTTGAGCGAAGAACAAGGCGAAGTTGTCTTTGAGGAATTACCTTTTGGAGAACGCCCGCCGTTGGATGAAGAAACATCCTATGTCACGATGCTGTTAGCAGTTCTGCTAGGGACGGGCTTGGCGTTCCTGCTTATGCGATTCCGTTTAGCACTACTCTGGAAGGTGTGGTTCTTCGTCGCTCTGCTGATGACGATACTCACTTCATTAGGCGCTTTTCTCCCCTTCTGGCTTGCATTCTCGCTGTCATTCGTCTCTACTCTCTGGAGAATCCTTAAACCGAACATATTCGTCCATACCCTGACCGAGTTATTAGTGTATCCTGGCTTGGCGGTGATTTTCGTGCCGCTCTTTTCGTTATCTTCGATCAGCATCTTATTGGTCCTCATCGCGTTCTATGATGCGTATGCCGTCTGGAAATCGAAACATATGATTACGTTAGCTAAATCACAGGCGAAGGCAAAAATCTTTGCGGGACTACTTGTACCCTATGCAGTGAATACGGGACGGATGTTGACCACCCCTCGCAAAAGCATCGGTGGGAAAAGAGTTTCTGCGTTTCGTACAGCAGTGCTTGGTGGAGGCGATGTGGCTTTTCCGTTATTGTTTACGGGCGTTATCTTTAAGGAATTCGGCCTCTGGCAGAGTCTGCTTATTCCCCTCTTCGCTGCAACAACATTAGGGATATTGTTTTGGAATGCGGAAGATCAGAAATTTTACCCGGCGATGCCATTTCTTGCCGTGGGTTGCTTTGTCGGGCTCGGCGTCGTGATGCTTCTTAGTTATCTGTTTTAGGTCTGCGTACTCCTGCAAAATAAAGGGAATACATCGCCCGGAGAGCTTCTAGTCCATGTAATGGCTGGCAAATCCATCGGCTCGTATTTTCTACTTGGATATGAGGGACGGGCTTTTTCTCAAGAATAGTCAAATCTTCGATGCTAAAGAGAGATACCGATGGTCTTCTCTCTGGGTAATAAAAGAAACCGATCGCAATGTCTGCTGGTTTGAGTATTCCTTGGTAAGAGTGGGATTGTTTATATGGTTGATGCATCACGACGCATTTCTTTCCAAAGAGCGGGAAAATCTGAGCATACGCCTCCTCTATTTGCTCGTCAGTCCATTCGGGCTTGAGGGATGCAGAATCTGTGGCAACCAATCCACCAAAGAGTTCTAGGGAAGATTTTTCAAGCCGTCGAAGCGTCAAATATTTTTCGATCATCTCTCAAAACCCTTTAATCGGTGAATGGTAATTGCCATACCCCGTCGGTGAAATGGTCAGCCCGTCACTCGCTGCAATCGTCTGTACTCCTGTCGCTTGCTGGATTTGTCGCGCCTCGAACATCGGATCGGCTTTGATCATTTCCTGGCCGAAATGGGTAATTACCGCTAGCCTTGGTTTTGCTTGGCTGATGATTTTGATAGCGGCATCGCTGTCTAGATTGAGGCCTTGCCCTCGCTTTCCTGGATAAGGCACATTTAGAATCAATACGTCAGTTCCTTTTAGATGTTCAACCAGTTGAGGTGTAAAGATGGTATCTCCGGGGTAACTCATCGTGAAGCCAGGGCAGAAAAGCTTGAATCCTACTGCCGTGGGGTCTGCGTGCTCAACGGGAATGGTCTGGATCTCCACAGATTCAATTCCTATTTTATGATTCTTCTCCAGAGGGATGATCCGCTCGACAAGATTCTGATGGTAGCGCGTGATGAATGGATGGCTTCCATCTGTCGGTTGCACGACTGATTTGCTTCCGAGAACAACCCCCCTCCGTTCCAGCCCGGAATGCGTCATCGCTTCGATAACTAAATTAAGATCGTTGCAATGATTGATATGATTATGGGTGACGAGCACCGCTGTCGTGCGATGGGGATTGACGTTACATTCGCGGGCTTTCTGCAATGCGCCTGGGCCGGGATCGATATGGAACTGGAGAGAATCGTCTATTGCAAGAATAATTCCGCCGGAAGAGCGGATGTTTTTACTCGCGACTGCGGCACTGCCTGCTGTTCCGAGGAAGATGATTTTTGCCACGTTCTCTCCAGAGAAAGTTGATTAATAAAGATT
>JACQNF010000043.1 GCA_016203215.1 Candidatus Woesearchaeota archaeon | reverse complement strand
CATAAATGTGCTAGAAAGCTATTCATCCTCGCACTAAAGTGCGAGGCTTTCTGGCACATTTAATGTAAAGAAGAAAAAAAGAGAATGGAGAAAAAACATGAACAAGGTCTATCTTGGCGCAGATCACGCTGGTTTTGATCTCAAGGAACGGATTAAGCTCTGGCTTACTGCTCAGAAGATTCCCTACGATGATTGTGGAAATATGCGGCTTGAACGAAATGATGACTATCCTGATTTTGCAGAGAAAGTTGCGCTGAAAGTCATCAAGCATAATGGAAAAGGGATCCTTTTTTGCGGCTCGTCGATCGGTGTATGCATCGCTGCCAATAAAGTCCCACAGATCAGAGCGGCTAATCCTCATACGCTGGAGCAAGTTGTCCGTTCTCGAGAAGATGAAGATGCAAATATTCTCTGTCTGAGTGGCGGCGGGACGCTGCACCCGCAGCAGGGAATGTCATTCTCCAAAGCACAAAAGATGATCCTCACCTTTTTGAATACCCCTTTTTCGGGCGCTCCCCGTCATCGACGGCGGATCAAAAAAATACAGCTTTTGGAACAGAAATATAGGTGAACGATGGTCCAGATCTATCCTTCAGTGATGGCCCGAAATCAAGAAGAGATAGACCAAACGCTGAAAAAAATGAGAGGTGTGGCAAAAACACTTCATTTCGATGTCGGTGACGGAAACTTCGTCCCGCGCAGATATGGCTGGTTTACGGTGAAGCTTTCGAAGCAGTTCAAATATAATGCCCATCTCATGACGAGTAAACCAGAAAACTGGATCAAGCGGAATGGGAAGAATGTGCACACGATCATCTTCCATCCCGAACCTCTTTCAGAACAGGAAATTGGTGCCGTGATGACCGTTGTTCAAAAGATGGGCAAGAACGTCGGCTTAGCGCTCAAGCCCGAGACGAAGGCAAGCACGATCAGAGAATATCTTCCCCGCCTGGATTATGTTCTCGTCCTGACAGTCCATCCCGGATCCTATGGCGCGCGATATCTTTCTGCACCGTTACGAAAGATTGCGGTCCTCAAACGGATGAAACCAAACATCAAGGTCATTGTTGATGGAGGAATACGACCAGAGACGATGAATGCTGCAGTGCAGGCAGGCGCAGATGCCGTCGTCTCCGGCAGTTTTGTGACACGTGCAGACGATCCAAAGAAAGCGATGAGAGAATTGAGGAGTGCTTTGAACCACCAATCGGTCACTCTTCAAAAGTAACAACTTAATCTCTCACAAACATTTAAAAACACGCTTCTAAAATATGATCCCATGGCAAAGAAAACCAAAAAATCTGCTGAAGCAGCTACAGAAGAACTTGCTGAAACTCCGGCAGAGGATGTACCTCCAGAACTGAATGAAGCCGTTGCGTTAGAAGTTCCGGAAGAACCGGTAGAGGATAAGAACGACGAGGGCAAGAAAGCGGAGAAAAAAGAAAAGAAAAAGCCTATTTTTGGAATCCTAACTGGAGAACGGGTGATTACGGAATCCTCCGATGACGCACGAGAGTTATTTAACCAATCACGCTTTGGCGTGCTCGTTGAAAATGGAAAAGTGGAACTGTCTCTCCTCGAAGCGTTGTATCTTTTAGAACGCAGCCGCCTTATCATCAAGAGTGAATCTGGCAAGGAAATCAGCTTTGAAACGTATGTCAAGAAAGCGCGGAAAGTCGAGCCTAATTTTTGGATCCGCTACTGTGTCTTCAAAGATATGCGCAACCGCGGATATATCATTAAGACTGCACTCAAGTTTGGGGCTGATTTTCGCGTATATGACCGCGGCGCGAAACCAGGAGAAGACCACGCAAAATGGATTGTCTATCCCGTTCACGAAGCGAGCGTTTTCACGTGGCATGAATTCAGCGCCAAGAATCGGGTAGCCCATTCTACAAAAAAAAGGCTCCTCTTAGGCGTTGTTGACGACGAGAATGATGTTACGTATTACGAAGTGCGCTGGATGAGGCCGTAGGGAATTAAAAAGGATGGTAAAACCATCCAAAAAAAACTAATTCCATTCGTCGCCGGCATCGCCGTCGTCATCGAAGTCGTCGTCCAAATCTTCATCATTCTTTTTTTTCTTCATTGCTTTTGGCATAAAAACACCTCCGAAAAACGATAATTGCGCACACCATTCACGAGATTATAAAAATATTGCGAAAGTGGGATTATATTCAGTTTGAGACAGACGACCCGCCCGCCGAATCGTTGTGGCAAACTTAAACGTACGAAAATAGCCTCTACCATCAAAAATTATTTAAACTTCCTTTCTGGAGAAATGCTCATGCATGTCCACGACCAGGTTCTGGAATTTCTGAAGGTAACTGGCCCGACTGTCCCGACGAAAGTCGCGAAGACGATCAAGACCGATATCATCATCGCTTCAGCACATCTATCAGATCTTGCTTCTCAAGGAAGAGTACGGATTTCCGCGCTCAAGGTGGGAGGGAGCCCCCTGTACTATCTTCCTGGACAAGAAGAACGATTATTTGAATTTGCCGCAAGCAATCTTAATCCAAAAGATATGGCCGTTCTCGAGCGTCTGAAGAAAGAAAAAGTATTACGCGAGGAAACGCTGGACCTCCTCTCAAAAGTAGCGCTGCGCGCGTTGAAAGATTTCGCCGTTCCGCTGCAAGTGCGCACGCAAGACCGCTCGGAGCTATTCTGGAAGTGGCATCTCCTCCCTGACGAAAGCACAAATCAGCTTGTACGGGACATTCTCTACCCACCCCAAGTAGAAGAACCCGCACCAGAACTTCCTCCTCCGACGCTCACGCCAGTGTCTCATTCAGTACCTTTTGTTCACGAGGTACAACAAGAACAGAAAATGATCGCCGCAGAGAACGGGGAAGAGAAGACGAAGAGCGTCGCACACGCTCCAAAAGAGCGAGAAATGATCTCTTCTGCAGAACCGGCGGCAAATATCAAAAAAAGAAACATCCCCACCTCCAAAAATCACCACCTCGCAAAAGATCAAGCAGTGCTCCTGGAAAAAGAAACACCAAGCCCCCGGACGATGAAGAAGAGCAACTCCTCCTCGAGCAAAGTAGACCTTTTCAGCCCCGCCATCGAGCGCTTCTTTCGCGAGTTGAATATCACTGTTCAAGACCAGGAGATTGTACGCAAAAACGGAGAGATCAATTTCACGCTGAAAGTGCCGACAGTTGTCGGAAAGATGACCTATTTCTGCAAAGCAAAGAAAAAAGCGCGGTGTGATGAGAAAGACTTGTCAACGGCCTATATGGAAGCACAGGTCAAGAAACTTCCCCTGCTCTTTCTCTATACTCATGACCTGACCAAGAAAGCTCAGGAGATGATGGCTGCCAATGCTTTTGAAAATAGCATCGTGAAGAGAGTTGAATAGGCAGAGCTAACTCAGAAAGTCTGGCAGTAGCAGGACTAAACAAGAGAAGACGCTGATCCAACGAGGAATACATGGGATTACAATTTAAAGAACTCGTAGTCAAGAAAGAAATTTCCATCGCAGAGCTCAGGGACAAGATCCTTGCCGTGGATTCGATGAACATCCTCTATCAATTTCTGACAACCATCCGCAGCCCAGACGGAGCTGTTTTGACGGACAAGAAAGGACGGGTTACCTCTCATCTCATCGGCTTGTTTAATCGCACAACAGCATTGATGGAACAGGGCTTAAAACTCGTTTTTGTCTTTGATGGACGCCCTCCCGCAATCAAGCAAAAGACGTGGGAAAAGCGAAAAGAAGTCAAAGCAGAGGCAACGTTGAAATTCAAAGAAGCGGAAGAGAGCGGCGACGTCGAAAGTATGAGAAAGTTTGCCGCGCGGACAGCAGTCTTAACCAAGGAAATGATTTTAGATGCGCAGAGATTATTATCCCTGCTCGGTGTTCCCGTCATCCAAGCTCCCTCAGAAGGAGAAGCGCAAACGGCGTATATGGTCAAGAAAGGAAAGGCATACGCGTCAGTATCGCAAGACTATGACAATCTTATTTTTGGCTGTCCACGCCTGATCCGCAATCTCTCCATCGAAGGGCGACGGAAAAAAGCCGGAAGATTAGCGTATGAAAAAATAAATCCTGAATTGATCATCCTCCGCGATGTGCTTGACCACCTCAAATTGACTCAAGACCAATTGATTGTCTTAGCGATTCTTGTTGGTACTGATTATAATCCCGGAGGGATCAAAGGAGTCGGCCCGAAGACGGGATTAAAATTAGTTCGAGAGTTTGACAACGATCTTCCCGGCTTGTTTGCAAAAGTAGAATGGGCAAAACATTACCCCAATCTCCCGTGGAATGAAGTCTTTGAAACGATTAGAGATATCCCTGTGACAGATGATTTTACGCTGGAGTGGAGGAGAATGGATGAACAAAAACTTCTTCACTTTCTGATTGAAGAGCACGATTTCGGCGAGGAACGTGTCCGGCAGAAAATTGCAAAAATACGTGAAATGCAAAAACAGGCCGGGCAAAAAGGGCTAGGAAGTTTTATGACCTGAGAAGAGGCCGATACAGGGGGATGAATACGCATTGGTCTTGTCCCGTAACGTCATCAAGACCAGAAATCTTCCGGAGTTATTCTTTCTTTAACTCGTATCCCTCTGCCGTGTCTCCGATACTGTACCCTAAGCGTCTTATCTTTTCACGTAATTCGTCTGATTTTTTCCACTCTTTGTTTCGGCGTGCAGAGAGTCGTTCTTCTGCCAGGGCAAGTACATCTTTGGGAATCTTTTCTTCTCTGACTTTCTTAAAGTCAAGACCGAGAACAGTATCGAATTTCAAGAGAAGGATATATTTGTCTCGCGCAGATAATGTTGTATCTTTAATCATATCCCACAGGGTGCCGACAGCTTGAGGAGTATTAAGATCATCGTTCATCTGCGAAGTGAATTGGTCTAGGTATTTTTTTTGCCGCGTAGCAGACGCTGTTCCTTTTGTTTTTCGGAGTTCAAGCACTTTGTCATTCAATCGTTTCCGTGCCGTCTTTGCTGCATCCAACGCCTCGTAACTAAACACTAACGGATGACGGTAGTGCGCTCCTAGACAGAAATAACGGTAATCCAGAGGATGGTACCCTTTCTGTTCAAGAGTAGATAATGTAATGAAATTCTCACCAGATTTCGCCATTTTCTCCCCACTGCCAAGGATGAGCCACTCATTATGCAGCCAATATCGTACCCATGGTTTTATGTTGAATGCAGCTTCCGATTGAGCGATCTCATTCGTATGATGAATAGGGATATGCTCACGACCGCCGCAGTGGATATCGAATTGTTTCCCGAGGTGGTGAGAAGCCATTACAGAACACTCAATGTGCCAGCCGGGAAAGCCTTTGCCCAGTTCCGTGGACCACCCTAAATGAGGGTTTAATTTCCATAGGGCAAAATCTTTCCTGTTCTTCTTTTCCACGTTGAGCTTGACCCTCGCATGTTCCTCTTCTTCTCGGGATGTCATCCCCGCTAGTTTTCCGTAATCAGGAATTTTGGAGGTATCAAAGTAGATCCCATCGCTTGTCCGATACGCGATGTTTTTTTTCTGAAGAAGGAGGATGAATTCAACGTCTTCTTGGATGTATTTGCTTGCTTTGGGCATCTCGTCCGGAAGAATGATGTTTAATTTGCGCAAATCAGCGACAAAGGCCTTGGTGTATTTCGATGCTAATGTTCTCATCCCACCCAGAGTAAGAGGCAATCCTTCCCTTTGTAAACCCTTGGTCATCTTGTCTTCTCCTTCATCGGCATCAGAACTAAGGTGTCCAACATCGGTGATGTTCATGACGTGCTTGACAGGATATCCATTAAACAGAAGTGCACGTTTAAGCAGGTCCTCGAAGATGTACGCTCGGAGATTACCGATATGCGCGAAATGATAGACTGTCGGACCACAGGTATAAAGGCCGACGTGGTTCTTTCGTAACGGTTGGAATACTTCTTTTTTTCGAGAAAGAGTGTTGTAGAGGGTGAGTTGCGCCATCGCTCTTCTTAAAGAGAAAGATTATAAAAATATTGCTATTTGAGATGCGTATTTAATCCGCTACGAGAATCTACTATTTTCGAACACGTTTTCCCTGAAGTACTTTCAGCGCATCCTGCCAGAGATGGTCGTAATCGTTGCTCTTGGAGATGAATATTGTTGAACCATCTTTCTTCATTCCGTGGATCTCGAGATCTCTCCGGATCAAGGCCATATCCTTTTGCAGGGCAAGAAAAATTGCTTTTTCCTTTGCTGTCTGTTTTTGCGTTTCGGTGACCATCTTCAAGCGAGGGATATTCTAAGGTTTAAATTACCTCCTGAAAATTTCGATGCAGGATCATACTTTCTTCTTCACCTGGGGGATAAGCGGAATGAACGCGGCGTACGCGGTGGATACAAGAGCAACCACATACCACCCGAAGCCGATCGCCATGCCTATCGCGGCAGAGAACCAAATACTTGCGGCCGTGGTCAAATTCTTGATCTTGCCGTCGTTCCCCCTTAGGATAATCCCTGCGCCAAGGAAACCAACCCCTGTCACGACTTGGGCCGCAATGCGCGCTGGGCTTGTCTGATCAAATGAAACAGAAAGGTAGCTGAAGAGCATCGATCCTGCAATTACAAAAGAGTGTG
>JACQNF010000045.1 GCA_016203215.1 Candidatus Woesearchaeota archaeon | reverse complement strand
TTTTTGCCAAGCTTCTTTACGGTTCTAAATTCCACAAATTGGCGCAAACGCGGGGTCAGCAAGGCATTGGTATTTCCGCCGCCGTGCTCTACGGCCAATTGACAACAGGAAAACCCGCAACGATCATCTCCAAAACCGGCGTTGGGAAAAAAGCCGTTCAGATGAAATTAAAGATCAATACCCAGACAAATAACCCCGACGTCCTCGAAGAAAATGAAATAGAATGGGAAGAGAAAGAACAGGGTACACGAATTGAAATTGATATGGAAGGGGCTTATCTCAAGGGCAGACAATCAGTAGATGAATATCTGAAAGAGACCTCTATTGTCAATCCCCATTGCACTATCATCTTTACAAATCCAGAAGCGAATCAGATCATCTTTCCCCGAGCGACGGACCAGCTCCCTCCGGAAGCACGTGAGATCAAGCCTCACCCGTATGGCGTAGAACTAGGCAGATTGATCAAGATGTTAGAAACAACGACAGCATCAACGTTGCAGCAATTTTTGACAGAAGAATTTGTACGGGTTGGCGCAGGGACCGCAAAAGAAATCTGTGCGAATGCCTCTCTGTTGCCGTCGACTAAAACCAAGAGCATGAATCGTGACCTGACAGAGAATCTGTTGAAAGGAATCCAAAAGACAAAAATCATGGCGCCGCCCACCGAGTGTATTTCCCCGATTACCGCGGATCTTCTTGAAAAAGGCTTGCGTAAAGAGTTCAATGCTGAATTCTATTGTTCCACTACACGTCCTCCTGCTGTCTATCGCGGCAACCCTTTTATCATCGAAGCTGCGTTGGCGTACGGAGGTGAACAAGAAGGAGATTCCATGGTACGCGTTCTGCGCTTCGCCAACCGGGTTCCCCTTCTCTATCAACAGGGTGCTTGCGCAATCACCAATGCAGTGCAGTCAACAACGTGGAGGTTATACGGGTTGCAGCAGAGTAAGAATTCCCTGCCGATCGGCCCTTGCACTATCGTTGTCCATATGTCTTCAGTATGGGTTCCATTCACCTCCGAATCTAAAGAAGCATTAGCACATTATCCAGAGATTGTCAAAGAAATCAAGCTTGCTCTGCAGGAGTGCGGCCGCAAATTGGGTTCATTTGTCAATAAAAAAAGACGAATCAATGAAGAATCAAAGAAACGAAGCTATATTGAAAAGTACATTCCTCATGTCGCAGACGCACTTAAAGAGATCGTGGGGTTAACTGAAATCCAAAAGAAGCAGGTCGAAGACGATCTGTGTACAATCTTGGAACATACGCGGGGTGAACTTGAGGAAATAGAAGTCGATAACCCCGATTATGATCCTGAATTAGCGCAAATTGGTGCTGATGAGGAAGAAAATCCAGAAGAGGAAGAAGATACGCCCTCGCGAAAGAAAAAAAAGAAAAGGGAAGATATAGAAGAAGATAATGAGGACTCGGATGAGGAAGGATCATATTCCGATGATGATACCGAAGAGGACAACCCCCCAAAAAGGGGTCGTCAGACAACGCTCTCGTAAAGAAGTAGTCCATTAGATATAAAACGGGATCAACCCCGAATTTGAGTAAATCCTAATTGAAGGTACATATTTATGACAAACACCAAAGAAGACACAAAAAGTAAGCACGTATTGCAAAAAATCAAAGATATTGCGGCAGGAATGTACGAGACGATCCGACTCCAGAAAAAACCAGAATTAGAGATGCCTATTCGTGCCTTAAGCAATGTTTCATACGATGAAAAAGAAGGATATTTCAAGCTCTTAAAAAGCGTCAAATCGAGAACGCTCACTGCATCAACAATTAAGACCTTCGCACAGACTCTGCGGATGATGGAATTATCGAAACAGCTTGTCCAGACCGATGATATTGCCACAAAGAGGGAAGCGTATTATGTCAGCAAGAACTGGGGTGATGCGCGGTTCCGAGAACAACCCGAGTCAGACACAGTGATGGACGATATCGAGGCAATGATGGGAGTCAATCGTGAGCAGATAGGCTTCATTCCTGAAGAGAAAGGCGGTGCAGTCGCAGGGGAGTTGATCGTCGTCGATCGTGATCAAGATACGGGCAAGACTCTCGAAATAGATTGTACAAAATTTGGTTCCGGCGCGTATTCCATCCCCAGTTCAGTGGAACACTTACGGTTCAAGACGAAAGCAAAATTTATCTTGGCGATTGAAACGAGCGGTATGTTTGAACGGCTCAACAAACATAATTATTGGAAACAGACAAATTGCATCCTCATCTCCATGGGTGGTGTGCCAACAAGAGCTTGCCGTCGCTTCATCCGGAAATTAGCTGATGAACATAAATTGCCAGTCTATGTTTTCTGCGATGGAGATTTTTATGGTTATTTTAACATCCACCGTACATTAAAAGTAGGGTCTGGAAATGCCGCGCATATCAACGAATACTTCTGCGTGCCGCAAGCACAGTATATCGGCATCACTCCCCAAGACATCGTAGACTATCAGCTCCCCACACACCCCCTTAAAGATATCGACATCAAACGCGCCAAAGACGCATTGAAAAACGATCCTTTTGTTCAGCATCACAAAGCGTGGCAGAAAGCGGCTGACCAGCAGATCAAGATGAAAGCCAGAGCAGAGCAGCAGGCATTGGCAAAACACGGGTTGAATTTTGTGATCGACAAATATCTCCCTGACAAATTAAAGAACTCCAAGACGTGGCTGCCATGATCAAAAAATGGATGATTCTCATCGCACTGGTCGCAGCGGCAGTAATATTTGTAATGTACATGAGAGGTCCGGATACGATGGCACAAAAAAATAGGATTGCGGTTTTAGAAACGACAAAAGGGACAATCACGATCGAATTGTTTGAGGATACGATGCCGATTACCACTCAACATTTCATCAGTTTAGTCCAGAAAGGATTTTATGATGGAACTCGTTTTCATCGAGTAATCCCTCAATTCATGATTCAGGGTGGTGATCCGCTGACGAAAGATTTCAGGAGTCTACCACGTTGGGGAACAGGTGGACCTGGTTTTACCATTAAGGACGAATTTGTTTCAGGGTTATCCAATGTCCGTGGAACGATCGCCATGGCTAACACGGGTCAGCCCAATAGTGGAGGGAGCCAGTTTTTCATTAACGTTAATGATAACATCTTCTTGGATTTTGACAAGCCTCCGCTGGCGAGTCGCCACCCTGTTTTTGGTAAAGTCGTTAGTGGCATGGATGTTGTTGATGCGATTGTGACCTTACCTCGTAATGGACAAGACCGACCCATTGAAGATGTGATCCTAACAAAAGTGACGATTATTTCTTGAACCCCACAATCATCTCACCATAACTGCTGAGTTCCGGAGGGAACGCATTTGGTACTAAAGACTGATCTCTAAATCCCGAATCGCTGATGATAATACCCTTCTTTCTGAGGTTCGCAAAAATTCTCTGCTCGTAGGTTGAATCTGCTTCTTTCATGATACGAAAGGAACGCTCGAAATAGATATCAAACGAAGGCAACGTCATCCTAAAGACGTCCTCCTGAATGAAAGAAAGCGAGACGAAGAGGTTGTTCCAATAAAAATCGAGCCGTCCCTCATGTTCAGAGAAAGAAACTCCTACATCATCGAGAACAGTCTTAATCAATTCGAGGGTGTTGTTTTTATCTACAAAGCAGAATCGTATCCGTCCCAACTTGGGGAAGAGTCTTTCCATAACAAGAAGAGGAATAAGTATGTCGCATCCGCTGCCGGGGTAGAAAAGAGTCGGCTCCTGTTGAACGAAGGAAGGCATCGAATTTATTTTTTGAATGTTCTCAAAATCGTCATCGAAAAGATATTTCTTAATCTTCGGCAATGAGGGTATTGCTTTCTGGTTTAACCCTTTAGGTTTTACGTCTTTGGGGAAAAAGCTGATGAAATTTGGCATCGTCTTGATGATCGTGCCGAAATGTTTAAAAGTATTTTTCGGTTTTATGGTTATTAAGGACCCGTAGCGTAGCCTGGATATTGGAGTATTATCTTCATAAGGCATATAGCGCGACAGCCTTCTACAAGTTAA
>JACQNF010000040.1 GCA_016203215.1 Candidatus Woesearchaeota archaeon | reverse complement strand
ATTGTTTCCAAAAAAATCAAAGCGATTCACTTTGGCATCCTGCCTCCGAATATCATTCGAGACATGTCTTCTGTCAAGATTGTCACGCCAGAGCTCTACGATAAAGAAGGGTATCCTGTTGATGGCGGCTTGATGGACACGCGTCTGGGAGTTATCGATCCCGGTCTTGTCTGTAAGACGGATGGGTTAAAGTTAAAAGATACCTTAGGCCACTTCGGGTACATCGAGTTAGCTCGTCCGGTGATCCATATCAAGTTTGTTCGGCAGATCCTTGATCTGTTGAAATCAACCTGCCGTTCATGTAGTCGTATCCTCGTTCCCGACGCCAACGTGAAACGGTATGTCAGTCTGCTTGCACAAGTTGGTGATGAAGAAGGGTTTGAAGCCCGTCGCCAGCGCGTGAAAGAAATCGTCGCCCGCTATAAAGTGAAGGACAAATGTCCTCACTGTGATGCCAAACAGGATAAAATTAAGATTGAAAAGCCGTATAACTTTTACGAAGGTGAAACGCGGTTAAGCTCGATCGAAATCCGTGCTCGGCTAGAAAAGATTCCGCAAGAAGATCTTTTTGTTTTCGGCTTCGTGGAGGGCTTCCGTCCGGAATGGCTTGTCTTGACCGTCCTCTCCATTCCCCCGGTAACGATGCGGCCAAGTATCACCTTGGAATCTGGTGAACGAAGTGAAGATGATCTTACCCATAAGCTTGGGGACATTGTTCGGATCAATCAGCGCTTATTTGAGAACATCAATGCAGGTGCGCCAGAAGTAATCATTGAAGACCTTTGGGATCTGCTGCAGTACCATGTTGCAACTTATTATGATAACGAAATTCCGCAACTTCCTCCTGCTCGTCACCGTGGCGGACAGATCTTAAAGACGCTTGCAAACAGGATCAGCAGTAAAGAAGGGCGGATCCGGCATAATCTTGCAGGAAAGCGTACGGATTTCTCCGCGCGTACCGTTATCAGTCCCGATCCATTAATTGAACTCAACGAAGTAGGAGTGCCGCAGAGCATGGCGATGGTTTTGACTATCCCCGAACGCCTAACAGAATGGAACAAGGACTATTTGCGCACGTATGTGGAAAATGGTTCTAAAAAATATCCTGGTGCTAATTACATCATTAAACCTGACGGAAAACGAAAGACGATCACTCCCGAGACAAAAGATGAGATCCTTCAAGAGTTAGAGATAGGATATGTCGTCGAACGGCATCTGATCAATGGAGACGTCGCGTTATTTAACCGGCAGCCGTCTCTCCACAGAATGAGCATGATGTGTCATCAGATAAAAGTTTTGCCAGGAAAGACATTCCGTCTTAATCCCGCCGTCTGTAATCCCTATAACGCAGACTTTGACGGGGACGAGATGAACTTGCATATTCCTCAGACGGAAGAGTCTCGTGCCGAGGCGAAAATCTTGATGCTGGTCGAAACACAGATTATCAGCCCCCGGTATGGCTTGAGCGTTGTGGGGTGTATTCACGACGCAATTACGGGGAACTATCTTCTCACCAAAGAACTTGTGTTGTCGTACCCTGAGGCTACAGACTTGCTCTTCACCTGTGGCGTCACTGATCTCTCACGTCTGTCACGCAAGGAAAGAATCGATGGGAGAGAGGTCTTCTCGGTCTTGCTGCCTTCTGACTTTAATTTTGTTGGCAAAGATAAAGGCGGCAATGAAGTTAAGATCGTGAATGGTCAATTAAAATCCGGGTTCATGGACAAAGCGAATCTCGGGCAAGAAAGCGGCTTGATGCTTCGAAATATTTTTGAGAGATACGGTTCTTCCGTGACGGCAGATATTCTTGGAAAGATCTCCAAGCTGGGGATCACTGTCCTTGCTCGCCGTGGCTTCTCCATTGGTGTTGGCGACATGGATCTAACGAATGAGACGAAAGAGGAAATCCGTGCTGTCAACAATAAAGCAGAAGAGGATGCCTTGAAACTGATCGACCAATTTCATGCAGGAGAACTTGAACCTTTGCCTGGCCGCACCATCGCGGAAACGCTTGAAGTGCGGATTCTAGAAGTCTTGAACCGCGCGCGGAACAAGAGCGGGGATATCGCTATGAAGCAGGTTCGTGACAGCGCTGCATTGATCATGGCGCGAAGCGGTGCGCGAGGAAATCCATTACAGATCGCGCAGATGACTGCTATCGTCGGACAGCAAGCTCTTCGCGGGAAACGGATTGAATCTGGATACCGTGGTCGAACACTTCCCTACTTTAAGCGAAATGATGTCTCTCCCAAAGCACGCGGCTTTATCAAGAGCAACTTTAAGACCGGATTGCAGCCGCATGAGTTCTTCTTTGGTGCGATGACAGGAAGAGATGCACTGATGGATACTGCCTTGCGGACACCAAAGTCGGGGTATCTCTATCGCCGTCTTTCCAACGCGATGCAAGATCTAAAAGTGGAGTACGATGGCACCGTTCGTGATGCGAGCGGTAAGATTGTCCAATTTTCATACGGAGAAGATGGTCTTGATGTATCCAAGACAAAGAATGGAATGATCGACGTCAAGAAAGTTGTCCAGCACGTCGTCGGGGGAATAGAATGAGCAAACATCCTGCGGAAGAAGTTATGAAGAATTATGCTAATCGTCTATCTCCCCTTGTACGTCAGGAGATTATCGATTCCGTCCCGGCGAGCGTCTCAAAAGAGAAAG
The DNA here is from genome assembly GCA_016203215.1 of Candidatus Woesearchaeota archaeon. GTDB lineage: Archaea > Nanobdellota > Nanobdellia > Woesearchaeales > GW2011-AR9 > JACOZP01. The sequence continues at coordinate 1,715 of JACQNF010000040.1, read as the reverse complement.
TTGAAGCGATCGTCGAAGAAGTTGCTGAGGCCTACGAGCTCGCTCGGGTTAATCCTGGAGAGTGCGTCGGTCTGGTCAGCGCTGAAAGTATCGGTGAGCCGGGCACGCAGATGACACTGAACACATTTCACTTGGCAGGTGTTGCTGAGATGAACGTCACGACGGGTTTGCCGCGGATCATTGAAATCTTTGACGCGCGAAAAGAAATTAAGACACCGATGATGGAGATTTATCTGAAATCACCGCATAATCAATTAGAGAACATCAAAAAGTTCGCTGCGAAGATCAAAGAAACGCTCTTTGGCGACCTCGTCTCAGAATATGCATTAGACATTTTTAACCAATCGTTGACCGTGACGTTAAATGGCGGGCTTCTGGCCGACTACGGTCTGTCGAGCGCTGACCTCCTTAAGCTGATCAAGACGAAGATAAAAGGGTTTACCGCCGAAAGCACCGCTACGACGATCACGTTGACCCACAAAGGGAAGCCAGAAGAGTTGAAAGCGCTGTACAACTTGAAAGAGAAAATACGCGTTGTCAAAGCTCGGGGATTAAAAGGAATCAAGCAGGTTCTTCCGGTCAAACGTGACGAGGAATACATCGTCTTAACGTCAGGAACGAACTTGAAAGATGTCTTGGACTTGCCGGAAGTTGATGGGACAAGAACGTTCAGTAACGATGTTCATGAAACGTTTGAAGTTCTTGGCGTTGAAGCGGCACGTCAGCTCGTCATCAATGAAGTCTTTAAAGTCATCGAAGAACAGGGGCTGAATATTGATATTCGCCACATCATGCTTGTTGCCGATATCATGTGCGTGAGCGGTACGATGAAAGGGATCACAAGGTACGGTGTCGTCAGTGAGAAAGCAAGTGTCTTGGCACGGGCATCATTTGAAACCCCAATCAAGCATATCATTAACGCTGCGTTGGAAGGTGAAATCGACCATTTGACTTCGGTCGTTGAGAATGTCATGATCAATCAGCCGGTTCCGTTAGGTACGGGTCTTCCGGGATTAGTGACAAAGATGCGGTGATGGTGGGGATTAAAATATAATCTCCGCAATATTACAATATTAAGCATATCATTGAGGGAAAGTTATGGCAAAAGAACAGAATCAAGAAAAAGAATTGAACGAAGTTAAAACAGAAGTTCAAAAAGGTACCATCGTTGCTGGCGGAGCACGCGTCCTTCAGTTCTTGAAGGAAGGAAAACTCTCCAAAGTATACCTTGCCCGAAATTGTCCTTCTCCTTTGCGGAGTGATGTTGAGCACTACGCACGACTCGCAGAAGTTCCTCTCGTTGATCTAGAAATCACGAATGAAGAATTGGGCGTTGTCTGCAAGAAGAACTTCTTTGTTTCGGTGTTGGGGGTTCGTGGAGCATAAATTGGGAAAAGTGATCCTTGATCAGGAAGCTTTGGGATTATCATTGTTGTTCGAGAAGATCACGCGAGCACATGTTGTTGATTGTTTCCAAGATGCGGATGTTCTTTTTTTTGTCGTCGCACGGGGAGAGATGGGCAAGGCGCTCGGCAAGGGCGCGGCAAATCTTAAGCGAGCGCAGCACGAATTTGGAAAACGCATCAAGTTAGTTGAGCATTCTGATGATCTCGTAAGCTACGTCCAGAATGTGATCTATCCGCTGAAAGTCGAGGTGATTGTCCTTGAAGGCGAAACGGTCATCATCAAAGATAGCAATAAAAAAACAAAAAGTT
>JACQNF010000044.1 GCA_016203215.1 Candidatus Woesearchaeota archaeon | reverse complement strand
TCAAAGATAATCAAATCATCTACAACTTACAATAATATCAAATAGATAGTCAGACCATCAATGAACTTTCGTCCCGTTTTTAATATTCTTTACGACAACCCGCTCCGCTGATGATCTCAGTGACGTGTCATTAAAGACAATAGTCCCCTCTTTCACGGTCAATTCCACCGCTGAAAACGTTTCAAAGGAAATAAAATGAGTGGCTTGCTTAAAATTCTCTGGGAAAGCCATCCCTTCTGGCAAGACCGCATCTCCAAGAGATGATCGAGACATTTCCAATAACGTCGTGGTGTTGTCGTGATCTACTCCTAAAATCATCGCTTCCGACAGCTCGCCACGAAACTTGCTCGGCTTGAGATTCACGCAGAACACCAATTTCTTGTTCAAGAAGGACGGAGGTGCCAGTACTTTTTTCAGACTCGTCACGACCTGCCGTTTTCCGAGATCCCCAAAATTAACGTGGAGGAGATATAACGAATCGGCGTTTGGATGATCTTTCACATCCTCGACGAGGCCAACGGCGAGATGCGCAGGGAATAATGGGTGAGAAGAGGAAGCTACTGTTGCATTTCCACTTTGATCCGACGTCGAGTTTGTTTTTTGCCCTTCCTTGGGTTTAGATTCTATCTTTCCAACGAGGATTTCAACAGGAGAGAGTTTCCCTTTCCACTGAAAATGAATATCTTTCCACTGCAACGGCGCGGTGTCGCCTAACGCAGTGAAGATCTTTTGACTAAATAAAGGGAGGATCGGGCTGACTGCAATCGCAAGAGTGCGTGCAAGATTAACACAGAAACCAATTGCTTCTTTCGTTTCAGGACGTTCTTTATTCTTCCACGGTTCGGCTTTCTGGAAGTAGGCATTCGCAAGATCAGCAATCTTAAGGATAGCTCGGACGGCAGATTTTAATTCTAAGTCTTCGTAATTCTGTCGAGCCTGCTCCAGCAATTCACTGACATGAATAATCAGGTCTGTCTCGTCAGCAACAGCTGAGACACGGCCATAATTTTTCTCTGCAAATACCAGCGTGCGGTAACAGAAGTTGCCGAGACTACCCAGAAGAACATTATTGACAACTGCTTCTAACTCTTCCCGATTGAGATCCACATCAACAACACTTCGGTCAAGGTGGCTGGCATAGAAGAAACGCAGCGCTTCTGCGGAGTAAGAATTCAGAAAGTCTTTCGCCGTCATAAACGTGCCGCGGCTTTTACTCATCTTCTCGCCGTTGACGGTGATAAATCCGTGAACTCGTATCTTCGGCAACGGAATATCCATATCCATCAAGAGTGCAGGCCAGAACAGTAAATGAAAATAGGCAATATCCTTCCCTATGAAATGAGTTGTTTTCCCGCTACGCCAATAGTCCTCCCACCGCAGATTCTGACGAACACAGTATTCCTTGGTAGATGAGATGTACCCAATCGGCGCATCGAGCCAAACATAGAAATATTTCATCTCGCCCGTTTCCTGTCGAGAGTTAGGAATTTCAAAACCAAAATAGGGAGCATCACGTGAGATGCACCAATCATCTAAACCTTTTTCAAACCATCCTGCAAGCCAGTTACGAACTTCCGGCTGAAGATCAGCCTCTTCAGATAAAGACCATTTCTGAAGCGGTTTGGCAAATGCGCTTAAGCGGAAAAAGTAATGCTCGCTGTCGTTTACTTTCGGTGTTGTTCCACAGAGAGCGCACCGAGGAGCAAGCAGATCAGCACTCTTCAAGACTCGGCTGCATTTTTCACAGACGTCCCCATACTGATCAGGCGCGCGACAGTGCGGACATATCCCTTTAACATATCTGTCAGGCAACGAACGTTTGCATGTCGTGCAGTACATGATGGGAATTTTTTTTCGATAGATATGCCCTTTCTCTTTTGCGGTGGCGAAAAATTTCTCAGCTAACTCTTTATTCTCTGGAGAGTGTGTCTTATAGTAATTATCAAATCTGATCAGGAAAGAAGCAAAATCTTCCTGATGCTCTTTCCAATATCGTTCCACAAAAATTTCCGGCGCAAGCTGCGCTTTCTGAGCATTGACTTCAATCGGCGTCCCGTGCATATCCGAAGCGCAGATATAGAGTACATCTTTACCAACGAGTTTACAGAAGCGAGCATAGATGTCTGCTTGGATGTATTCTAAAAGATGCCCGACGTGAATGGAACCATTAGCATACGGAAGAGCAGCGGTGATGATCATTTTTGGAAGCTTTGCCTTAGATATCCTTGCAGAAGATCTTGCAGAAGAAGAAGATTTCATCCTCGTATTTTTCACCAGAGATACTTTCACGGATGATCCTTTTCGAGAAGGGCTTTTTGTGCCCCGCCCTTCCGGATTGACTGCGCGACTCTTTTTCATCGTCTCCACTCAGCGAACGCCTTTCAACTTCTTGGTCAATGGAATCTTAGCGTGGCAATGAACACACTCGACGACAAATGAAAGAACACCTTTGAATGATTTCCGCCTATACGGGGCTGTTGATTCGCCTTCCTTCCCACATTCTGGACAGGTATAGTGCGCCTCGAGCGTAAGACTTTCCTCATGTTCTGTTTTCGCTTCCGTATAGCCGCACGAAGGACAGACGTACATCACTGCTCGCGATTTGACTTTTCCGTCCTCGACCGGTTTGCCCATCTTTACTTTTTTGCATTTAGGACAGATCTTGCGATACACCCAGGCCATCACTTGGCCATTACCAATAGATCTGTTCGTAAAATAGAGACACTCATTCATAGATTCCGGAATTGTTAACGCCATTATTTCTCACCACATATCTGTTGCAAAGTGGACATAAAATCAATCAGCCGCCACCCAGCATCTTTATCTACTTTCTTCGAGCCGCTTGAGTTCAATGGAGATTGCAGGACGCTTTACACGGATATACCGCGGGCATTCCGTCCACTCCAAGCTGTTCTGTTGACAATAGTTTATAATCTTTTCTTTTTCCTCTGCTGAGGAGAAAACCACGACAACAACAAAGCCGAGATCATTTTTGTGGAGAATCGAAAAATCACGAAGATCACGGATAACCTGTTCCCGTCTTTGGGTCAAAAATGAAATCCGCCGATCGAGATTCTCAAGATGATCTTCTATCGAGGAGAGGATGACAGGATCGCTCGCTTCTGTGAAGATGATTGAGCGAAAGACCGCTTCATCGCGGCAGGCAAGAAAACCTCCTTTCCCCGCATTGACTAATTTGCTTTCTCCAAAACTACCGGCGAAAATGTCTGCGGCGGCACTCTCACAAAGCGGTGTACCAATGGCGCCGGAAACATCCATGATGACCAGGCAATTCTTGTCCCGGCATGTGGAATAAATTTCAGACGCAGGCTGTTCGGCAAAATAGCCGCCCGGGTTTTGATAGAGGAGCGCAGAACAAGCGCGTGTTTCAAGTTTCATTCGCAGGTCTTCCAGTGACAGTTTCCCATCACCACAGCGTACTTCTTCAACAAGGAGATGTTTCTCCCGAGGAATGCGCTGATAGCTGATCCAGCCGCCTTCTTCCGGGATGAGAAGAGTTTTGTCTTTGGGGAGAGAAGAAAGAACTGCTTTGATGGCGGCGTCGCCCCGATTTGTAATTGCAACAAAAGGATACCGTGTCCGTTGGCGGAGCAGACGGCGTATTCGCTCTCTGGATAGTTCAATGTTAGAGGTATCGCTCATGGAATGCCAAAGCGGAAGTTTATTTTTAATTGTTGTTGTCGAAAAGTTTAAGTGCTTGGGCTGTTCTTTCAGAAAAATGGGCATTAACCAAGATCTCCACCGGTTTCGGAAAATCGTCAAGGGCGAAATCCGCGAAAACTTGAGAGACTATCTCTGGAGAACAGACTTGTTTGGAAAACAAGGAGAAAAAACGGTGACTATTCCCGTACCGCAGATTGAGATTCCGCGTTTCCGCTTTGCAGAAGAGGGCGGCGTAAGTCAAGGCGAAGGAAAAGAAGGCGATTCTTACGATCCCGACTCGGGAGAGAATGGAGATGCGATTGCAGGAGATAGGGGAGCCCCCCATTTTATGGAGGTGGAGGTTTCCCTTGAAGAGCTAGCAGAGATGTTGGGAGAAGAATTAGGCCTCCCGTACATCGAACCAAAAGGAGAGGACAGAATCATCAGCAAGAAATATCGTGTCAAAGGAATTGCCTCCGTCGGTCCGGAAACTCTTCGTAGTTTCCCTCGCGGCTACAAACGGGCATTGAAACGACAAATAGCAGAAGGGACATATGATTATCGGAAACCATGTATCGTTCCAACTGCAAGCGATATGCGCTACAAGGCGCTGGAACTTGTGCCCACGCCGCAGAACAATGCTGCCATCATCTATATGATGGACGTTTCTGGCTCGATGGGAGAGATGGAAAAAATGCTGGTGCGGACAACATCATTTTGGCTTAGCACGTGGATCCAACGATTCTATAAAGGAGTTGAGGAGCGATTCATCATTCACGATTCAGATGCACTGGAAGTCGATCGAGAAACATTCTTTTCAACGACAACGGCGGGGGGGACGGCGTTCACACCCGCATATCACCTCTGCATGGAGATCATCGCACAGGATTACGATCCCTCTACGTACAACATCTATCCATTTCATTTTTCTGATGGAGAAAATGGAAGCCGCCAGAATGAGGACACCGAAAAAGCATTCTCACTGCTGGAAGACCATCTCCTTCCTGCAGTAAACATGTTTGGATACGGCCAATGCAAGACAGGGAAAGGAGATGGACAGTATCTTCTGGAACTCTCAAAACATTTTAACTTAAGTGAAACGTCGGCGATTATCGGTTCAAAAGTCAGGGCGGCAAAGCTCGCAGACAAAAACGATATTGCCACAACGTTACGGCATTTTTTAAGGACAGGACGATGAAGCAAAATGAAAGAGGAAGCAGGTAACATTCACAAAAACGGAGGAAGCAGATGACCTTCACCAAACTCGGCCTAAAGTGCGGAATTGAGATTCATCTACACAGATTTCCCAAATCTGGTAAGGGAGTTCGCCTCAGCCACGCTTCGGCTCACGAAGACGGAGGGAACGAATGACATTCACCAAGCTAGGTCTAAAGTGCGGGATTGAGATTCACCAACAGCTTGAAGGGAAAAAACTCTTCTGCCACTGCCCAACGAGATTGCGGGATGATTCGCCACAGTTCACCCTCCGACGAACTCTCCGCGCTGCCGCAGGAGAAAGCGGAGTGATGGATATCGCCGCCGTCAAAGAACAACAGAAAGGAAAAATCTTCATCTATGAAGGATACCACGATACCACCTGTCTTGTCGAAACAGATTCAGAACCCCCTCACGAAACAAATCGTGAGGCGCTCACGACAGCACTGCAATTCTGCCTCCTCGTCAACGCGAACGTCACAGATGTCATCCAGATGATGCGTAAAACGATTGTCGATGGATCGAACACATCTGGTTTCCAACGAACAGGGTTGATCGGACGAAACGGGTTGATTGAAACAAAACAAGGAAAAGTAAACATTACCAACGTTTCACTCGAGGAAGATTCCTGCAAAATCATCAATGACACGCCTGACGCGAGAACATACCGCCTTGATCGATTGGGGATTCCTCTTATCGAAGTGGGCACGGCACCGGACATCACCTCACCAGAACAATGCCAAGAGGTTGCCAAGCATCTCGGCATGCTTCTGCGATCGCTTCCGGGAGTCAAACGCGGACTAGGGACAATTCGCCAAGATGTCAACGTCTCCATCAAAGGCGGAAGCCGCGTGGAGATCAAAGGCGCACAGGATCTGCGCCTGCTTCCTCTCCTCGTCGAATACGAGGCTAAACGCCAGGAAGAACTCCTCAAGCTGAAAGAAGAGATCAAGAAAATAAAATTAACGCAGTTTAAGATTATTGAATTAACACACCTCTTTCAGAACTCGACTTCAAAAATCATTGCATCAGCATTGCAGAAGAAGAATGGAAAAGTACTCGGCATCCGATTAAACCAATTCTCAGGTCTTTTAGGAAAGGAATTGCTGCCAAAACACCGCGTAGGCACAGAATTGGCGGGACGGGCGCGAATTCTTGCCGGGGTGGGAGGAATCATCCATTCTGACGAATTTGATCAAGAGAAAAAGACGAGCACAAAGTATGCTTTGTCTTCAGAGACGATTGACAAGATTGAAAAAGCGTTAAGCGTGGCAGGAGGAGATGCATATGTTCTGGTTGCGGATGAAGAACAAAACGCGCGGAAAGCGTTAGAAGCAGTCTACCGGCGAGTGGAAGAACTATTCGTCGGCGTGCCTACGGAAGTGCGCAAGGCAAATGACGATGGCACCACAAGTTACCTTCGCCCCATGCCCGGCGCGGCACGGATGTATCCTGAAACAGATGTTCCGTTGATCTATCCCTCGCTGAAAGGTATTTCCTTGCCAGAATTACTTCCAGAGAAGATTGAGCGTTATCAACGTGATTTGGGGCTGGCCGCCGATCTTGCGGAATACGTCGCTAAATCCGACAAGGTTACTCTTTTTGAGGAGATCGTTAAACACTACCCGGCGATAAAACCCGCATTTGTAGCTGATGTTCTGGTCTCCTTCCCGATCGAGATCCGTCGAAAGTATGGGCTTGACCCAGAATTGCTCAGCGAAGAACAGTTACGAGAATTCTTCCGCGCATTGTCACGGGATCAAATCCACAAGGATATTGCCCTCGATGTCTTGATTGACATGATCAAAGGCACGTACGATGTTAAGAGGTATGCCTCTTTAGGAACGGAAGAGATTCATGCCGTGATCAGGGAAGTGCTTGAGAAGAACAAAGGCGCGCCGTTCTCTGCACTGATGGGCTTATGCATGAAGCGATTAGCAGGTAAGGCTTCCGGCGAATTTATCTCCAAACATCTTAAAAAACTGTTAGAAGATGGACATCAGTAAGACATTGATAGATCGACAAAGAATTGCAACCATTACATTGACTGTATCTCTGACATTACTCTTAGCTTTTTTTCTCGTCCTTGCTTCGGTGAAAGCAACAATCTTTTTCAGTTCGTACCTGCCGGAACAGCAAGAAGTCGTGGATTATCTTCTTCAGAAAGGGGAATTATCTGGCGCGTATACCGACGCGGAACGCGCCCATCTTGATGATGTTCAGAAACTCTTTCAGAAAGGGAATGCCCTCTTCCTGATGATCCTGGGGATAGGGTTGATTTTTATTTCACTCAACCATGCGCGCTTCAGAGAGAGTACACTATTTTGGACCGTTGTGCTTTCCAACGGTATCGCGATTGTTTTACTGTCTCTCTTTGCCTTGGGCGCAGTTCGTTTCTTCTTTACAGAAGCATTCACCCAATTTCACGAATTTTTCTTCCCGCAGGGAAATTGGCAGTTTCCTGCTGATTCACTCCTGATCCAAACATTTCCCCTTGAATTCTTTTTGAGGATGAGCATCAAGATAGGTCTTGGCATTCTTGCTGGAGGAATCCTTTTTATACTCATCCCCCTTTACCTCCGCCATGGTCATCAGAGCCGCAACACTTAAGTTTCAAATAATTCTGATTACTATCGTCATTGTTTTCCTCATCATCCTCATTTTGATCATTAAATTTCTTCTTATTCTTTTGCCCGTGATTCTCGTCTTGATCATTTTCTGGTATCTCTTCCGCAGGATGAACAAGCTCACGAAAAAGAGGGGAATGTGATGAAGCCGCTCTTCATTCTCAATTTCAAGTTGTACCCAGAAGCGGCGGGGACGAAAGCATTGCGGTTGATTGATATCTTCTCCAAAGTAAAATCTCAACGGTATGAACTCATCCTCGCACCACCCACCTCGTTGCTTGGGCAAGCACGACAAAGGACGGGACTGCCGCTCTTGGCCCAGCATAGTGATCCCGTTCTGTTAGGAGCATATACGGGGCATATTTCACCCCAAGAGTTGAAACTGCTCGGCATTGAAGGAACACTTCTGAATCATTCCGAACGACGGATTCCTCTTGCGCAGATCGCGAAAACGATTGCGTTGTGTCAGAAGCACCGCCGCATGACCGTCGTCTGCGCCTCGACACTTGCAGAGATCAAGAAGATTGCACGGCTGCATCCAGATGCCATTGCCTATGAACCACCGGCGTTGATCGGCGGAAGTGTTTCTGTGACGTCAGCGAAGCCGGAGATTATTGCGGATGCAGTCCGTCTTGTCCACAGGATAAGCCCACTGACGACGGTTCTCTGTGGAGCAGGTGTGCATACGAGAGAGGATGTCAAGGCCGCCCTTTCACTGGGAACACGGGGAGTGCTCATTGGCCATGCTGTTCTCCGTGCCCGCAAACCAGGGGAGAAGATAAGAGAATTGATGGGTTGAGACTCTCTCCATTTTTTCGGTACGCCAAAAGAAACCCTAGATTTAACTGAACATAC
>JACQNF010000048.1 GCA_016203215.1 Candidatus Woesearchaeota archaeon | reverse complement strand
TTACAAGTCATTGTTTTCATTTTCTGATTATCTCATTCCCTCAATAAACATATTCCTGGTTCTTTATAAATTTGTTTAAAATCTGAAAATGACGTTTACTTCACAGTCCAGAAAAAGTTACATTTAAATACTTCCAAAAAATCTCTTTCTTCATATGCGTTTAAAAAAGAGGTTAGATCATAAAGTTCCATTTCCAGAACCATTGCGTCATGGTGTGGACTACAAACCAGTTCTGGCAATTCTCGGAATTTTGTTTCTCGTTTCATTTATTGGGATGCTAAATCATCTGGAAGAAGAAGCGTTGACTGGGGGAGCAGTTCAGACGATTGGTTTTATGAAAGCGGGAAAAGAACTTGCGTTTGAAGTGAAGACCGGAGGAATCCAGAGTGCGACGATCCATCTTACGGAAGATACCAAGAATGCTAAGATTACATTTGAAGAGCAAGATCCGGTCGTCTCAACTATCGGCGGTCAAATTTATTCCGTAGTTATGGTTTCTTCTGAGAAACCGATTGCATTCAGCACTTTGGACGTGACGTTAAAGATCAAAGAAGAAGATCTTCTTCAGAAAGGACTTGCCGTGAGGGATGTTCAACTCTACGTTAATCAAAAACCATTATCTACCTCATTAACTGATACTGTTGACGGCTACCTCTTTTACAGTGCAGTTGCAACTTCTTTTGGAGAGTATGTCGTCGGGGAGAAACAAGCGGTACCTACACTGCAAAAGGAGGAAACACTTGTAGCGGAGCCGACCGTTTCTTCACCGGTAGAAGCAAGTGATGAAGCTGTGAGAGATAACATTGTGAGTGATGGTGAAGAATCCAGTCCTGACTATACAAATATTGCTGGCCAAGCTATACAACAAGAACAGGATGCAGAGTCAGAGTCTTTCTTCTCAAGGATTGGAATGTTCTTTAAGAATCTATTTAGCTAAACACATCGGTTTTTAATCCAAAAAGAGAAAAAAAAATTAATATCCGCGACAATCAACACAATAGTATCGGTTGGCGTTTTCAACGACAATTCGCTTATTGCATCCCTTACAACAACGCTGAATCTTAAACTTTTTCACTTCTTGAAAAATATGTTGCTTCAACCCCATCACCTTCTTTTTTAAAACCTCAAAAACACCTATCTTCCAGACGGAATTTCTTATGGTATATAAAAGTTTTGTTCATCTCGACGACAAAAATATTTGATGAGCATTTTTTGACCGTGTCGAGCTAAACCATCCCTAAAAGAAAAAGACGAAGTATCCGCCGAAGATGGTCATTCCAATCCACACAGGGATGTTCCAATAAAATATTTTGACTCCATCAAAATTCCCAAATGGAATCATATTAAACAAGCCGAGCCACATATTTATCTTGAATCCTACTGTCAAAGCAAGCAGGAGGATATTTGTAGATGTAATGGTAGTTAACCCTAAGAAGATCATCCCCAAAACATAATTCGTAAGAGGTCCAGCCGCGCTAATGATGCCGTTTTCTCGTCGGGTGATCATCCCTGAAATCATCACAGCTCCGGGTGCGGCGAAAATGAATCCTATCGCTAATGCTAACCCGACAGCGAAGTAAATCATCTGGTCATAGGATCGGAATTCTGCGATGCATCCGTATCGTTGCGCAACAAATTTGTGTGCTAACTCATGAAGAAGGAAGCCCAACCCGGCGGTGAGGAGTGCAATAATGAATAGTTTCCCAAACGCGATAGAGAGTATTCCTCCGATTTGTCCAGAGACGAGATTAAAGCCGCCGAACACTGCGGCGAAGGCAAAAGATAATGCGAGCCATGCCTTTGCGATATCTACTAATTCGATGGACGAAGTCCTAATAATTCCAATCCTAATTGATTTCATCGTTCCCCTGTACTGCTTCTGCTTCCTGTGGCGCTAAACGACTTTTAAGGTATTCTTTCAATTTTTGCGCATCGTCCTCAACCTTGACGAGGAGAGCGATATCTCCAAAATGTTCTTCGGCACATTCCTCACAATAATAATCAGAGGTGTCTTTAATCATGTAGACTGCTTCCGCGTTGCAAATGATGCATTTCTTAGACATCAACTGCTTGAAGCGAGTTTCTTTTAAAAATGTTTTCACGACGTGTGGTATTTAGTTCGCTACGACTATTTGGCGGGCTATCTGTCTGTCTCGTGGAAAGTAGTTCTCAACAGATCTATTAACCTTGCCCGCCGCGACGGCGAGCTGAATACAAGCCACAACGTATTTATTCCTAGATCATTTCTCCAGCAAAAATTGCTTGAGATCGTTGATTTCCTGTTCTGTAACTGCACAACCATTATACTTCACATTCCACAAGACGGCATCCAACAGTTGTTCTCGACCTCTTTTCCCTTCCGGGATGTAGCCGTCTAACATTCCAAAAGAATATGCCACTCCCACGAGTTCGATTGAGCGGATGATGGTTAACTGCCGTAACGATGAGCTAAATTGGTCCATTTTTTGAAAGTTAGGGATGACCTGCTTCTTGAATCTTCTTTCCAGAAGCGCTTTCATGTTCCGGTTGTTCTCGATAAAGAGGCGGAGCGTCCGCTCGTCCATCACCACCCCTTCTGCTCCAACTTCTAGTGCTGATGAGGCAGATTCCATCTCTCCTTCTTGAATGACGTCCATTTCTCTGTCTTCGAGTCGGAATGAGGTGTTCGCCAGCGTGATGAGTGAATTGACCTTTTGACGTGGAACTGCTTCAAACCGTTCGAGAACACCTTCTCTCATCATCTTCAGAACTTGCAGCGCCTCAAATTCAAAGCGCTTGACGGTCAGAGGGCGGTCGATCAGTTCATACTGCACCGCCGGCGTGATATAAAATCGTCCTCCCCACTTTTTCTTTAATTCGGGCAAGATCCATGCCAGTCGAGACATCACCAATGTTATGATTGGCCCGGCATCAAAGAAGAGAATTTTCTCTTGTGTCTTTTCGTTTTTTCCTGTTTTCATCGTCTGTTTGAGGGCCATTAACGTACCCCAAAGATTTTAAATGCCGTCGTGATTCGTTTTCTGACGGGAACCGTGGCTTTCCCTTCTTCCAATGCTGTTGTCCGGCCTGCGTACTGTTGCAGATCCCAATTAGATAAGCCCATTAATCCCGCGGCTTGACCGATAGAGAGTCCCTTACTTAACAAGAGCGTCCCTTTTTTGATTCGTGAGGCGTGCATGACGTCTTGCAAGTGCTCTTTCGTCTTAGAGCTGCAGCGGCGGATAATCTCGTATAATCTCTTGATGCTTGAATTGTATTTCCCAAATTGATTTTTCTCTAACGACCGTGCTGCTAGTTCCAGTTCATTGAGGAGGTCGGCATAATCCCGGTTTCCGATGCAGGAATATGTCTTGTAGATAGAATAGATCAAAACAGTAACAGAGATGACATCAAGATCTTTGTATGATGCAACGTGTTCAATGGCATGGTCGCTTAATTGGCGCAGCTCTTCAAGATCTCTCTTCTCTCGTATCCGTAGAATCTCCAGTGATTTTTGAAGATCGTAGAGAATCTCTTTCTTGATTTCCGCATCCATCGTTTTTTGGTATATTTTAGAGTTTTATTAAAGTTGTGTTTTGATGTCTGTATTCAGTTCACCATTGCTACTAGCCCACCGAATCATCGTAATGAACTCAATACAAACCGTAAGGAGATACTTTTTTAAACAAACTATTACCTCTACCGCGGAATGGGCCAGTAGCGTAACCCGGTGCCATAATCTATGGCGGGAAAACGCGCACCGCTGGCAGCGGTGAGATTTCGGGTTCAAATAGATGTCATCAAGATCTTGCATCTTTGGAAGTCCCGACTGGTCCATATCTTTTTAGAAAAGAAATGGGGCTGCGAGGAAAGTCGAAATTTCTGACATCGAAATTTATTCGAACCCCGAAGTCTTTTTATATATCTATTTGTTGAAAATAGTATTCTTGAAAATAATCCCCAAAGTTATTTATAATAGGCCTCTCCAGAACACCTATGAACATCACCAAAGGCAGTATCCACCTCTATTTCTGCTTCGAGGTCGCAAGTGAAATTGCGTTAGAAAAAGTAGAGCGAAGCCAGCAGGTCATGGGGAAATCATTTGTGTTTTCACTCTTGGAGTACCGTCGTTTGACCCCGAAGTATATCAAGTATAAAACTCCGCCGTTGATGGTCAATGTCGGTTCGATCACCATCGGTGGAGAGGATTTTGAAGTCATCGCTAAAATTTATGATTTTGGAGTCATCACGATTAAATTTATTTTACCAATCGCTCCAACGCTAGATGGTGTTGTCGTCCAGAGTCAGAAGTTGGTAGAGAATAGTGAACTGCAGAAGAATGCGGAAGCAATTGTCCGAAAAGTTTCGAGAGCAATCCAATACGCTCTTGTTAAGCCCTATTCTGAACTGGAATGGGAAGACTACTCTATTTTTGTGGTCAACGCTGTGAATCAGAGACTGTTGGCAAAAGACGTCCCTGTCCGCTATCGGCGTCCTCTTGCGGCCATTCTCCGTTCGGAACAAAATCTCAGCGACCAAGAAATTGCCGACGCGCTGAAGACTCCGCTCTCCTATACGCAGAACGATCTTGTTCTCATTGATTGGAATGCAGCATTCATCTACGAGCCGGAGATTAGCTATGATGTTCTTGACGCGTTAGAATATGCGATGATCGAACTATTAGAATTACGGACGTACGATAATCTGTTGGACGTTGTTCTTGACCAAGCGTATGATGACATCGGGAAAGGGCGGAAGAAAGTATTTTTCGGGCTAGCTTCTTTCGATAAGACCTTGAATCGTCTCTATAAAATTAAGGTTGACATCTCTAGTTTCATCGATAAAGTGGAGAATGCGTTGAAGTTAGTGGGAGACATCTATCTCGCACGGGTATATACTACTGCCGCGAATCGCTTTCATCTCCAGAACTGGAAGAATTCCGTTAAAGAGAAGTTGACGACAGTTCAAAATATCTATACGATGCTGCAGGAAGAGGCAGGCAACCAGCGTATGCTCATTTTAGAGGTAATCATTGTGGTCTTGTTTATCTTGGACATTGCGTTATATTTTAAATCATAGTCTCTTCGGCTACGAGAGTCTATGCCTTCTCTCCAATAATACTTCGGAGCATATACCCTGTCACGCGGATGTTGATTTTCTGTCCTAACGGCAATCTCCCCTTGACCCCAATAACCAACGGATACGTTCCCATCTGCCGGCAGAACGTCGTCTTGCCGTCGTACATCTCCGTAAAGACATCTTTGACGATAGTGCCTTGGGGAAGAAGCCGCTCGAGAAGAGGGTTGTCAATCGTTTGACGAATATCATTCCGCCACTTCCAATATAATTTTTTATTCTTGTGAAGATATTTCTGGCCGCCATGTTGTTCTAAGAAAGTATTTGGCAGAACTGCCGCTTGCCGAATATTGATTCGTCGGAGAAGAAGTCCCTCTTTTAGAATCTGTTCCAGCGCTTCTCTATTTTTGTGATGAGTCTCTTTTGTTTCATGGAGAAGACCGAAGATGAGATTGATCCCAGGAAGGAATTTGGGCAGGCCGTTCTCGCCGCGTTCTGCTCCATATTTATTAACGATTCTAATCGCTTTGTGGGCAATCGCGGGCATGGTATTCAATAGATTTGCTTTCACAACTTCGGGGTCGAAGCTCTCTACGCCGAAAGCAGCGATATTCCCGGGCGTGCAATATTCAACGATCGCTTTTGTGATCTCCTCGCCTCCGGGCTTGACGACCGAGTTCGGATTTACGTTGTCGATGTGTAGAACCTCAATGTCGGGGCAGAGCTGACGGATTTCTGTTAGCATCTCGATTGGCCGATCGGAAGAATAAAAATCCGCTTGTTTTCCTAAGCGAAAAAAACGCGCTCCTTTATCATAGTACGTTTTCACTTCACGAACGACTGCTTCTTTTCGTCGATTGATAAACTTACTTTTAAGCGGTTCGGTACAGAAACTACATCTGCCGACGTTGCAGCCTCTTCCGGTTTCAATTTCGATGATGCGTCTATCGTTGATCTGGTCGAGAATATCTGCGCCGTGATAAACATATTCTTCGATATCCTCAAATGAATCATCTTCTTTCTGGATTTCATCAAATACCGAGAGGTCTACTTTTTCAAACGTCTTCCCCCCCTCTCGTTGTGTGCCAAACACTGCCGGACCAGTCAGGATTTTTTTCATGCGTAGATCTTTGATAAGAGGGATGATCTCTTGCAGTGTTCCCGGTAGTGCTGTGAGATATTTTCCCGGGACATGTACTCCGAGAATGACGATAAGAACATCTGTCGTCGCGAGAACTTCTGGAGCATTATTTGTAGTCCGGTTGTAGATCAAGATATTAGTTTTGTCTCGATCTCTCGTTTTGGGAACGATTCCCTCGTACTTCTTCCAAAGGCGGAGGTCGTCAATAGTAAGGTAGCTGACGCGATTCCCTGCTTTTCGTAATCGGCCGAAAATGTATCGAGGATATGTGCCGAGATAGGGAGGAACGCCTAGCCCCGATGCTTCATC
>JACQNF010000039.1 GCA_016203215.1 Candidatus Woesearchaeota archaeon | reverse complement strand
TTTTTCTTCTCTTCTTTCTTTTCGCTTGCAGCAGGGGCAGCGCCGGCTGTAGGTGCTGCGGCAGGAGCGACAACAGCTGCTTTCTTAATCGCTTCTTCGATGTTGACCCCTTCGAGAGCAGCAACAAGCGCTTTTACACGCGCAGCATCGACGTTGACGCCAGCGGCGGTAAGGACTGCTTTAACAGATGCTTCCGTGACTTCTTTCCCTGCTTTGTGCAATAACATTGCAGCGTAAATGTATTCCATTTTCAATACCTCCATCTAGACTCTCTCATTGAATGAGCACATATATACGCTCACTATGGTGAGTATGTATCTTTTAAATCTTTTGGCTTTTGTCTCAGAGACCTGCTTCTTTCTGGACTGCAAGCGCTTCCGCTTCTGCTTGGGCAAGGAGAGCGTCTTTTGTTTCTTCGGTCATGAACGCAGCTTCTACACCAACTGCCTTCGCATCGCGGAATGCTTTTTGTACGAGCACTTCGATAACGTCAGCAGCAGGGTATGCTGTTTCTACAGCCAAATTTGTTGCCCACTGAGCAGCTTCTATGATTTGGCGCATGAACTCTGCTTCATCAATATGGAGCTGCTTCGCTGCGAAGACCATCCCGCTTTCCCAAACGGCGACGAGATCCAGCCCGATCTCCATCGGCTTGATATCTAAGCGCTTTAAAGTCTCTGCTAATTTTGAACTGATCGTGTCGCCTTCTTTAGCGACGGTAACATCGCTCAGGATCGTTAATTTTCCTGCGTCTACTTTTGTTTTAATCCCGACAGCTGCTAATTCTGAGATGATTGGACCGGGAGCAAAACTTGTCGGCCCGGCCTTGACCACGATGTTGCGTGGAGCAGTTTGTCCTGCCTTTGCCGGTGCTTCGGACTTATTTTTCTGTAATGTGGCGTAGAGCGAGAAAGGATTTTCTTTCGTCATGATCAATGCGGGCATGCCCTTGACTGTTTGGACTAATTGCTCAATATTCTGTTTTTGAGAATCCTGCAGCGCCTTGATGAGCAGGCGCTTTCTGGTCATGACAATCTCCACTCCTTTTTTTCGGAGAGTATTGCGCATCACTTGGAGCTGCTGCGCTGGAAGACTCTGCATATTGACGACGCCGACGATAGGATATTCTTTTACTTTCGTGATAATTTCCCGGACGATCTGTTGCTTGCTTTCACTCACCATCTTACAACACCTTCACTGGCTTGCTCATCGACAATTTGAGAGCCACATTCTTGATATTTTGTGTTTCATTTGGCACAGCTTTTAACACAGTTTGGTAAACGGCCATAACATTAGCGATGATCTCTTCTTCGGGCTGGCTTTCCTTGCCGATCATGCATTGCAGAGCCATGCCTTTTCTGCTCTGCACACGTGTCGTCGAATTCAGCTTCTTCACCAGCGGTTCGAGGCTGGCAGTAGGCGGGACAACACATCCTAATTTTGGGTTCGGCATCTTTCCTTTTGTCCCTAATACCTTCCCAAAAGCGGCGGCGACCTTAGGCATAAGTGTCGCTTGAGCGATGAAGTAATCATATTCCTGCGCTAAGGACTTCATTTTCTTCCGGTCGTATTTTTGAAATTCTGTTTCGCGGATAACTAAATCACAGAATTGTTCTGCCTGTGACGCTAATTGCTGATCGACAAATGCTGCGACTTTGATCTTCTTTCCTTTAGAATGAGGGAGGGTGACGAATGCGTCAACTGCATCTTGTTTTGTCACAAGGTTCTTAAGATTGATGACAAGATCATACGACTGTACGAATTTCTTTTTCGGAAACTGTTTTAATTCGTCCAGAGCTTTCTTAACATTCTGTTTATCCATTATGACCTCCTACAGACGCGGCTTGAAATGGGACTAACGCCGGTGTAGTTTTATCGGTTATCTCTCGGGGAGGGCGGTTATTTATAAAGATTTCTGAATCGGTGGTGTAATTGGAATGCTGTTTCCCCAAGCGGGTAGGACAGGTGTTCGGATAAAAGAGTTTCTACGGCTGAATCCGGCTGTTCTTGTCGCAGACGGGCCACAGCGTACCCTTCTTTAAACGCCTCTGCTTCTGTAACGAGACCCGCGTATATTTCGCCGGAGATAACACCTAACGAGTAGCCCATCCCTTCGATGGTGTTCTCGTCTCCCCTTGCTAAAATTTGGTGCCTGATCGATTCATATGATTCTCCTACGCGAGCATCGTGGTGCCCATCAAGAATCGATTCTAACAGTCCGACTAAAGTATGGAGAACGGCCATGGTGGGCAGGCACGAGGGGTTGTTTATATTTATTTCGTTGTCGTCTCGGGACTTTCTGTTTCTTGATCTTCTTTTTTCTTCTTGGGATTCTTCAAATCGTCCACTGCTTTCTTGAATGCCGTGACTTGATTTTCTGTCAACGAGCCAAAGCGTTGAAACGATTCTTTAATATTACGCAAGAACATTGATTTTTCATAGAAATCGCGGGGGATGTTAAACATCTCTTTGTATTTTGGGTCTGTCACTGGATCTGAAATCCGCTTCATGTGGCATTCGACACAGATGGGAAACTGACGAGACGTGTACATGACCACCATGTTCTTCTTACAGAGGGCACAGCGTTGCTTAAAGCGAGGGCGAGGCATAGGTCTTTCAAAAGAGAGATGCTTTATTAATCTTTGTGCGGAATTGGCTTCATCCAAATATCCGTTCAAGGAAACTCTTGCTCGCTTTTTCTTCGTTCAACTGAAGAATTAATTCCTTCTGCTTCTTCGTCAATTTCTGCGGCACTTGAATCTTGACCTTCACCAGTTGATCGCCTCGTTCGTGATCGTGCAATGAAGGAAGGCCTTTGTCAGTCATCTTGAACACTGTTTCTGATTGCGTACCTGGCGGAATTTTCAGGGTTGCCTTTCCTTCAAGAGTAGGTACTTCAATTTCATCTCCCAGGACTGCTTGAGTAAACGAAATTGGAACCGTTAGTAAGAGATCATTCATCTTGCGTACAAAATATTTGTGCGGTCGGAGATGAACATGGACATATAAGTCGCCAGGCGGACCATTTTGAGCGCCTGCTCCGCCTTCGTTACGGATGCGTAATCGTGTTCCTTCTTCTGCGCCAGGAGGGATGGTCACTTCAATTTCTTTCTTTCTACGGATAACCCCTTCGCCATGGCAGGCTTTACACGAATCTGTCGAAATTTCTCCTGTTCCACGACATTCGGGGCATGGGCTTGTCTGTTGGAAAAGGCCGAAGGGCGTTCTCTGTGTTCTCTTGAGAGACCCAGTGCCTTTGCAATGATGACAGTGTTCAAAACTTCGTGCTCCGCGCCCGTTACATTCTTCACAGCGTTCAAGTTTATTGAGAGTGAATGTCTTTGTGGCGCCGCTTGCGGCTTCTTCAAGAGTTATTTCCACTTCGGTGAGTAAATCATCCCCGCGCTGGCCGTGCGTACTTCTTCTGCCGTTGCTGCCGCTGAACAAATGGTCAAAAATATCTTCAAAGTCTCCAAACATTCCTGAGCGAAATTGGGACATGATGTCTGAATAATCAAAGCCGCTGTAGCCCGCTCCAGCACCTCCTCCGTTGAAGGATGCATTTCCGAACTGGTCATAGTGCTGCCGCTTCTTATCGTCGCCTAATACGGAAGCAGCCTCACTGATATCTTTGAATTTCTCTTCGTATTCTTTTTTCTTGTCTTCTGGAGCGCGATCTGGGTGGTACTGCATCGCAAGTTTCTTATAGGCTTTTTTGATCTCTTCTTTCGTTGCGGTCTTGGCCACGCCGAGAAGTTCATAATAATCTTTTGACTTGCTCATAGTTCTTCCTCGCTCATCTTTTGTGCTAGTTCCGTTGGTGAAAACGATAGGTGCTGGAAGAGATGCTCTTCAATCCCTCTCATCTTGGCGATGAAGAGATCCCACGCGTTATCATTTCGAGGGTATCGTTCCTGAAGATATCTGATTCGTTCATCGAGAGAGACGATCGCGTCTTGGAACACCCTCCAGTCAGCGTAGTGGACGATATTTTCCATCCAATTTAAATCCGTCGCTCGCGGATCACTGACTTTCTTTAAAGATGATGCTAATTCTAGATAGGTATCCTTGAAGACGAGGTGGGCGATCTCTCCTTCGTACATCCCAGGGTACTTCTCTCTTAGTTTTTTCCACATGGCAATCTCTTCTTCCGAGAACTCATAACTGTGAAACTTATTTGGTTTTAGTTCCTTCAACGCCGCGGCCTTAAAGAGATCATGAAAAAGGCCGAGACGGTCAGTGAACGTGACATCAATCTCTACAATCCCCGATTCGACGAGCTTCTCCGCAAGAAATCGGGAGACTTGACGTACCCGCAAACAATGCGCCCGAATATTCTTCGGTACTTTATAGTCTTCGAAATAGCGCAAACTCTCGTCTTCCGAAGGGAGCGGTACATCCTGAATCGTTTTTGATTCCATCGGGTAATAAATGCAAAATAAAAACAAAAAAAGAGAATACTATTTATTTCTTCTCTTTGAATTCGGCATCGACGACAGGATCATCAGCGTCACTTGCCGCCGTTCCTTCATCCTTTCCGGCATGGGCCTTTTGTGCTGCCGCGTCCTGGTACATTTTCATGCCGATTTCTTGGACGGATTTGTTGAGCTCGTCGATG
>JACQNF010000041.1 GCA_016203215.1 Candidatus Woesearchaeota archaeon | reverse complement strand
ATTTTCTTTAATCTCTTTCTGTTGCTAACATCCAGTTAAAAATAAAATTTAAATAGTCCAGAGATTTCTTTTGCTCAATGGTGATGATCTCTGCCGACGGAGGCATGTTAATTTTAAGAATTATCCTTAGCTTTGTCTTCCTCGTTCATGGCTTTCCAAAATTATTTAAAGATCTTCAAGGAACAAGCGGTTTTCTCTCCAGCTTGGGATTCAAGCCAGGCATCTTTTGGGCACTCATCCTTGGTGTAACCGAGTTCTTTGGCGGCCTTGCTCTGTTAGTTGGTTTTGTGTCGCGTGTTGCGGCGGGAGCATTGATTATCAGTATGACAGTAGCAACGCTTCTTAAAATCTTTAAGTGGAAAACGCCGTTCACTCAGCAGCAGGCACCCGGCTGGGAATTTGACTTTGTTCTTCTGGGAGGTCTTATTGCTCTTTTCCTTCTTGGCTCCGGCAGCATCTCTGTTGACCAATACTTTGGATGGATTTTAGGCTAACGATGAAACGGATTTACTCTTCTCTACTGACTTTTAGTCTCTTTGTTGTTGTCCTGCTGCTGACGAGTTGTAATCCTTCTCCAGAAGCGGTTCCAGAAAACGTGACCGATGCAGTTGCAGAGACTTCGGAAGACTCTACGTCAGAAGTGGGTGAGTCTCTGGAAATTGAGGCAACAGCCTGTATCCCTCAGTGGAAATGTGTCAGCTCGAAAATCCGTCGTTTTCAAGAAAGCAATTGCACGTTCAAAGCTCGTGATGATTGTACCGTCAGCTGCGATTTTGCGACAGGGAAATGTCAAACCGTTCAGTGTGACGAAGGCTACCTCTGTGAAAATCCGAACACACGGGCATTCCGTGACAAATTTTGTACGTGGATGCTTCGAGAGAAATGTGAATTTGGCTGTGAGAAAGGAGTGTGTCGAAATCAATCACAAGCTGAGAATGCAGCCGCTGAATCCGTTGCGGAATCCTCTGCTCCTGTTGTTGATCCCTACGCGGGTGTCAAATGGTTAGACGCGGGGGCGAGTATTGATGTTGCCGTCGGCAACACAACGTATCCGCTGTCCATCCGTATCTTAGAAGCAGGGAGAGCAAAAATGAGGCTTGGTGATGTTACGAGCGACTGGCTTTCTGATGGCGGCACGGCATCGTTCCTCGGCGGGAAAGTAACATTCACTGTTGTTGAGATTAACTTTCAATCGTATGACGGCGGTCTTAAGCAGGTTGGCTATCGTCTGACTGTGAACTAAAAAAAAAGTAGCGGAGGGTGGACTTTCTCGCTTCATCTTGAAGAGATGAATGCATTTGAACCACCGATCTACGGGTTTCTTGTCCCCTTTGTGTGAGGAATATGAGCCCGTCGGGTACTCCTAGCTTCCCTACTCCGCTATGCTGCTGAAAGAAGTGTCCCTCTTTAAAAATCTTTGGTCATATCGTTTGTACTTAGTTCGCTACGACGCTTCAGCGGGCAAGATCAAAATATCTGTCTTCCGGTTGAAGTTTATGGTGTATTCTTTTTCCGTGGTCTTTTCTTACTCGCTGTACTTGGTTCTTTCGTCGCTGTCGGTTCTTTTTTCTCTGGCGGAGCTTCTTCCTTCTTTTCTGGTCGAGCGACGAATTTATTTGTCTTGGGATCAAAATTCTCCGTATGCCGGCAGGCGGGATACCCGCTGCATCCATAGAACTCCCCGTAAAATGATTTTCTCAAGACGAGCGTCTTGCTACACTTTGGGCACTTTCGCTCCGTCTTCTGATGCTCAATTTTATCAATTGCTTTCATCTCCGCTTCCGAGACTTTGCTCTTGCAATCTGGCTTGATACAAATCTCTCGCGGCCGCTTGCCTTTCATGATCACCTGAACAAGAGGATATTGGTCATGCGGGCAAATTTTCTCTGTGCTCTTTACCAATCCGTTCTGAGGAATTTTAAACGTCGTGTTACATTCTGGGTATTTATCACAAGCAATAAACCGTCCAAATTTACCGCGGCGAAGCATTAAACGCCCTTCTTGACATTTCGGACATGTGCCAACATGGTTCTGGATTTCAAGTGTTTCACGAACGGAGGCGATAATGTCTTTCCCGATCACTTTTTCTTTCTTTTTGAAATCGTCAAGAAGTTTGACAAGAACTTTTTGAGCATATGCAAGCACTTTCTCCGGCTTTTCTTTCCCTTCACGGATCTCATCCATGTCTTCTTCAAATTCTGAGGTCAATTTTTCGTCAACGATGGACGGCGCATATTTTTCAAGGATAGCAATCGTTTCCATCCCTAATTTTGTAACTTTGATTTGGATGCCTTCGATATACCCTCGTTTAAACAAACGGTCAAGAATATCTGCCCGTGTTGCTTTCGTCCCCAGGTTTCGTTTCTCTAGCTCTTTGATAATCGAAGACTGGTTGAAGCGATTGGGTGGCTGAGTTTCTTTGTCAATTTTGTTAATCTCGGTAATCGTTAGGTTCTCGTTTTCTTTTAAGTTTGGAAGAGTAACCTCTTCTACCTTCAGGTAGGGCTTGTAGAACACATGCCACTGTTCTTCTAATGTACGTGTGCCTTTGGCGACGAACATCTCATTTTTGACATTGATGGAGACTTCCATCGTCTCTCGTAGTGCGGGCTCACCAAAGGTCGCCATAAATCGTTTGACGATGAGATCATAGACTTTTCGTTGATTTGGTTTCAGCACCTTTGGTGCAAGGCCCGTCGGATAGATCGCGGGGTGTGCTGGATCTGTTTTCTTGCCGTTATTCGGCTTTAATTCTTTTAATTTGAGTAATTCTCCAGCAAGGAGTTCGTATTCGGGTTGTTTCTGAAGCTGCTTGAGAATGGCTACGAATCCCAGCTTTGGGTCTAATTGCTGAGAAGAAGTACGTGGATACGATGTTACTCCTGCAAGATATAAATTTTGAGCGATATCCAGTGTCTCCTTCGGCGTAATCTTGAACAATGCGTACGACTCTGATTGCAGTGTCGTCAGATCAAAAGGGAAAGGCGGAGATTGTTGGCGCTGGGTGCGTTTAACTTCTGCCACTTTTCCTTGCTTTTCATCTTTCACTTTCTTGTAGACGGCTTCAACTTCTTTTTGATCAAAGAAACGATCTTTGATATGCCACGCATCAATAGTATCTTTCTGCGCTTTTCCCAGAAGATTTAGCTGCCAAAATGGCTCTGGTTTGAATGAAGCGATTTCTTTCTCTCGGTCGACAAGAAGCTTTAATGCTGGGCCTTGTACTCGGCCGGCAGACATGACTTTAAACGATCCTGCCGCTTTTACAGAAGCGGTGAGCGCGCGTGAAAGATTAATACCATAGAACCAATCGAGCTTGTGGCGTGTTTCTCCCGCAAAGGCTTGCCCCCAATCGAGATGTTTCATCTTATGGGCGTAGGCTTCAACTAAATCTGGCTTCGTTAATGTAGAGAATTTCATCCGATTTGCATCTTTCTTCTTGCAGCAGTAACGAACGACATTATATCCAATCACTTCTCCTTCCACATCGTAGTCGCAGGCAACGGTGAGGACATCTGCTTTCTTTGCCAACATCGTGATCGTGTCGATATAATCTTGGATATATTTCAATTCTTCAGAGGATTTACTTGATTCTTCCCAGTGGATGTCAAAAACCGGGTACGTCCAATTATTTTGTTTATCTTCAACTAACGTGTAGAGATGGCCGACGGCGGAGGTTACGATGATCGGTGTGCCATTATGCGTCAATTCATAGTAAGAACTTTGCTTGCTTTTCTTCTGAAGGGGCTTCTTGTCGGCTAATGCTTCCGCAATTTTCTTTGCAGAACTTGGCTTCTCTGTGACAATTAATTCTACCATTACAGTGACGAATTGAGAGCTATCTTTAAAAAAGTTTGGTTTTGCGGCAGGTATTTAGTTCGCCATTACGGCGGGCAAGGCCAATATATAGTCGTCCAACAACGTTGGCCTCTTAACAGTTAATCTACGTGTCGAAACACTGCGGGTGTTTCTCGCGTGTTTAACT
>JACQNF010000001.1 GCA_016203215.1 Candidatus Woesearchaeota archaeon | reverse complement strand
GTATGTAACAGTTACATAATAATTTACAGAAGAAAACTCTTCTTCCAAGACGCGGGTTTTTTCACGGATCTTGATCACATTTTTCGAACGTAGGGAATAAAACGTCCCGATGGAAACACCCAAACCAATGATAACGATCAACGAAAGGAGCGATGCACCAATGCCATAGGGCCCAATCTTAGAATTTTCCTCACACGTCGCCCCTAGCTCCGGGGGGCAGACGTACTCCAGCATCTTAAGGTTCCCCTCGTCGTCGAAAGCAAAATCCTCTGCACCAAGAGCATGAAGGGTGAGAGGAAGGAATCCGATGAACATACAGAGAAGGAAGATAAACGCGCTAAAGAAAAGAGGATTGATGCCAATCCGTACATTCTTACTGAGAGCCAGATTAACATTACGCAAATGCTTCAAATTTTCTTTCTCTCCGATGTCGCTTGCACCGTATCCTGCCGGACGCGTCGTGAGGATCGTCCTGCCCAGATAGTACACACCCACGGGAAGGCCGACATTGTAGATCAGAGAAATGTACAACGTCGTTAAGAGCGGTTGTTCTCCGGCGAGGAAACTCGCGACGAGAGGAAGAATGACTAAACCCAAGATCGGGAGAATGATCCCCAACATGTGAAGCATCGTCATTGGCGACTTTAGATTATGGGCATAGTGAAGCATGCTTTCATAGGTCCCATTCAAGATGACATCTAACGCTTTGTCAAGCAATGACAGCCGACGATCCTCTGACGCTTCGTAGAGCGATGACTCCACGAGATGGAATGCTTCCACAAACTCTTTATCCCATTCTTTCCAAAAATCAAGATAGGCATTCGCAGAATCGCGGATCGTGCTAAACTGCTGCGTCTCCACATCCCATAAAATTTTACGGAAATCAAGAGATAATGGCGGGTCGAGGTGATCAGCAGCAAAACCAATCGCCCGTTCTAAGTTTGAAGTGTGACGCATATATGTGACGAGATAAAAAATACTTTGAACCATCTGTCCCGACGCCTTCATCCGCCAGGTGTTCGCCATGAAATCAGGGATTTTCAGGAGAGCGGGGATGAGCAATAAACCGCCGATCAGAGAAAAGACCACTAAAAACAGCAATGGTGCTGCCCCAACAAGAATAGGGAGGGCAAAAAGTGCAAGCGAACCAAACACCATCACGATAATTCCTGCAAGGACCGCAAAAGAGAGAACGCCAGCAGGAGAGGTATTGAGATGACATACATCCAAGTTCTTCTGAAGCGTCTCTGCTTTCTGGGGATCTGGCTTAAGGTTCAAGATTCGTGCAGAAAAAGTACATACTCTCTCATAAAGAGAATATCTTAAGGGATATAGCTCTTGTTTAAATTGAGTATACTCGCGAGAAGAAGCGGGAGGCGCCAGTGATGCAGCAGAGGCGTTGCCAAACTCTCTCTCGATCCTCTGGATGTACTTTTCTCTTAATTCACGGGACTGGTCAACCATTATCTCACTTCTTTTTCACTTCCAGGATGTCTACCTCTCCTCCACAGAGAGAATAAGATACTTGCTGAGATATAAACACTTGCTTAAATATATTCTTTTACGTTCGCAAATTCTATCTTCACAAATTGTCGAAATTCAAGCTTCCGTTCTCGTAATTCATGCAACGCCATGCGCACATGGGTGCTCCCTTTCGGGAGAGTAAACCCTGCTTTGCCGCTCAGATATTGTAATTGTTGCAATGCCGCAGCGCGCGCGATAATTGAAGCAGCAGCAACTTCTACATATTTTGATTCTGCTTTTTCAACGGCGATGTCGCCAACCGTGCATCCCGGATATTTATCAACAACGTGTTTCCCGGGAAGAAGATGCTTTGCTACCTCGTGATGGAGATTATTTAATAACAGCGTCACTTTGCCGACATGATTATATTCCTCAGGGAGGATGCTGCGGATTTCACAAGGGACAAGTCGTTTGATTTCCTCAGCTAAACGAAAGATCTCCCGATCCGCTAAGAGCTTGCTGTCCGCCACTCCCAATTCTTCTAATTTTTGCCGAAGGGCAGCATCTGCTTTAACAGCCGCGACAACCAATCCTCCAAAAGTATCCCCTTTAAGAGACTCGTCACTCCCAATAATCAGACCGGACTCTTTACGAAAGTGCTCCTCTCGTTCTGGGCGCGTTATCCCTAAGGAGTTCAAATCATCGAGAACTTCTTCAATCTCCTCTGCTTTTCCTTGGAGAAGAAGTTTTCCAGAAGTATAAAGAATCAGCTTTACCCCATTTTTTTGTAGACAGAGAGTTTCGTAGATCGTCTTCGGCGCAAGCAGCTGGTATTTCTGACGCAAGAGGAGTTTTAGTTTTTCTTTCTCTACATGCTCAAAAACAACCATCTTCTTTTACAAGTATTTCTTGTTAATAAAGTATTCCATAAGGATGTACGTATTCGGTCCGCCCGCCAAATAGTCGTGGTGAACTGAATACAAACCATGAAGAGGGCTCTGTCGAAAAAGTCGCCGCCAACGGCTAAACAGAGTGCCCCAGCAACGAGGAAAATTCGATTAGAAATATGCTCAGAAACACTGCCTAAACCTTTATAAAGATACCTCTTTTCTGGAGGAGAATGCCTCCTCGAAAGAAGACAACGACCAAAGCAGCTGGCGAAAGCACGGTTTCTATGGCCAAAAAAGAAGAGATTGCTGTCAGCAAAAACGATGGTCACTCTGCTACTCAACCGGAAGTAAATATTGCTCTCGTCGGACACGTTGACCACGGAAAAACAACGCTCACGGAGAGGTTAAGCGGAAAGTGGACGGATACCCATTCTGAAGAGCTAAAACGAGGGATCACCATCCGCTTGGGATACGCCGATGTTACAATCTACCGCTGTGCAACGTGCAATATCCTTACAACAAAAGAAAAATGCGTGAAATGCAACAACGCAACGACTCTGGTGCGGAAGTTATCGCTCGTTGATGCACCAGGCCACGAATCTCTGATGGCGACGATGCTCTCAGGGGCAGCGATCGTTGATGGCGCGCTGCTGCTCGTTGCCGCAAATGAAAAATGTCCGCAGCCGCAGACGAAAGAGCATCTGATGGCCCTTCAAATTTCAGGGATTAAAAACGTCATCATCGTCCAAAATAAAATAGATCTCGTCACAGAGGAAGAAGCGCTTGAGAACTACCAGCAGATCCAAGATTTCCTGTCAACGACTGAATATCAAAATACTCCGATCATCCCGATTTCCGCACGTGCAAATGTAAATATTGACATGCTCTTAGAAGCCATCCAAGAGTTCATCCCCACCCCGCAGCGAAATGTTAATGAAGATCCAATCATGCTCGTCGCGCGTTCTTTTGATATCAACAAGCCCGGAACAAAACCAGAACGACTACTTGGCGGAGTTCTCGGTGGTACCGTTAAACAAGGCACTTTCAAAGTGAATGATGCTATCGAAATTCTTCCAGGATACATGGTGGAAGAGAAAAACAAGAAAATTTGGAAACCATTACATACGACGGTCGTCAATATTTTTTCAGGGGGAAAACCAGTTGACGAGATTAAACCAGGCGGGAGTATGGCACTCTCGACGCTGCTTGATCCTTCGATTGTCAAGTCAGATTCGTTGGCAGGATCGCTCGTCGGAAAAGCGGGGAAACTTCCTCCCGTGCAATATCAGATCGCGATCGATACCCATCTTCTTGAACGTGTTGTGGGAGCGAAAGAAGAAGTTGAAGTCAAGCCCTTGGCAAAAGGAGAGATGCTCATGCTCAACGTTAATTCTGCGGCCACCGTGGGAGTTGTTGTTGATCCTTCGAAAAAGAATACGACGTGCGTGTTAAAAAAACCGGTGTGCGCAAACGTCGGGGATAGGATTACCATCTCCCGTCGTGTAGGAGATAGATTTAGGCTTATCGGATATGGAATCGTGAAATGAACGAGTGTTAACGACTTCAGATCAATCCATATAGAAATTCGCCGAAAGTGATCTATTTTATGTTCTCCATCGACTTTTCCATTCCGGAATGACAGAAGCAGCAGCACTATGATAAGGCTCCGGCAAGGGTGGATTTGACAACGCAGACAACAGATAAAAACCATTTGGGCAGTAATCTCCTGATTCGTTTTTCTGAAAGAATTCAGGGACTAATCTGTCGACAGCAGTTCTGACCTGTTCTTCAGTGGAGTACTCTGAAAACAGATTATTTTCGGGATGATCTAATTCGCTGCTGACAATCCCCATGAAATCATAGATTGAAGCAGAATTGAGGGTAGCTTCCCCTTCGCTCGCGACCCATAAACGAAATACAAGATTCTCAAGCATGGATGAATCCATGGGTCATTTAATCGAGAGAGAGTATTTATAGGTTATGAAATTGATTCTTGAGAGAAAGAAACGATACAAAATCTTGAAAAGCAAGACAATCGGCAAGAATATAAACTATCCAGTTATTCTCCTATTCTCAGATCAAGAATGGTCAAGCTTATCTGCTATAACATCGAGTATTGTGAGGGTATCGAAGGGATATGGTATCAATACCTTAAGTTCTGGAAAATCTTTTTCCCCCCAAAACGGCTAAATGAACAGCTCGTGGGAGCGCTCAAAAAATTAAAGCCTGATATTCTTGCATTAGTTGAAGTTGATATCGGATCATTCCGCAGCCGTCATATTGACGAAGTGCGATTCCTCGAAGAGAAACTTCAGCTGAAAAGTTTTGTCGAGAAAATAAAATACCCACTTAAGGGCTGGCTTAAATTATTTCACCACGTGCCAATCCTGGATAAACAAGCAAATGCGATCATTTCACGCTACACCATCAGGGATGTCAGATATCATGTCTTCCATGAAGGGACGAAGCGAGTCATCATTGAAGCGACCGTGGAACTGCCTCAAAAAGTGACCCTCCTCTTGGCACACTTGGCCTTAGGAAAAAAAGCGCGAGCTCAACAGATCAAAGAGCTGGTCAGAATCGTTAACGCGATCAAGAATCCCGTCATTCTGATGGGAGACTTCAACACATTCAATGGTGAAACCGAGATCAAAGACCTGTTGAAGAAAACTCATCTCAAGGATATGATTAGTCTTGACAAACAATCGCTTCCTCTGACGGAACCGGCTTGGCATCCAAAGAAGAGACTTGATTACATCTTAACTTCCCCCCAGATTAAAGTAAAGAAATATTCTGTGTTGAATTTTCATTTCTCAGATCATTTACCGCTGATGATCGATTTCACGATAAAAACGAAAGATGCCCACAAAAAGATGTAGAGAACTTTGTAGAACGAGAATTTGACGATAATATTCGATGATAATACGTAATACAAGCACTATTTCACCGAGCAGATTACCGATGACCGGATTTAAATGCTCTCCTCGTGGCTTCTGTCATTCGGAGTAATTCCTCAGCAGAGATGTAGGGGAATCTTGCTTCAAGCAGGGCTTGAACTGCACCAACAAGGTCTGAAAGTTCAGTTAATGCCATTATCGGGTTTTCTTGACTGAGGGCATCTTTCAGTTCAGAGATCTCTTCTTCTATTTTTGAAATCTCCCCATATTCTCCTCTTGGAAACGTACTTAGATGATAGCCTTTTGGTTGTTTTGAGAGAGCTATCGATAAACGTGGCTCTGCTACACCTGTCCCATAAATCCAATTTAAATGCTGGTAGGATCGAAATCCATACGAACCGAGTTCCCATGGTTGGTCGCCACAGATTAAATCTACCCCCTCGCGGGTTTCTTTCCTTCGGATTGGCAAATATCTCTTAAAAAATGATTCCGCAGATTCAATCATCTCATTTAATTGGAGGTTAATCTCTCCATTAGACAATTGTTCTTCGCTGAGCACATCGATCAATTCTACTTTCAAAAACCAGCAATGATGAAGGTCATCACGTATTTCATCCCGATAACAAGGAGTACAGCTCACATATTTCCCCGCACGTAATGTATGATGTAGCATCAGCTCGACAAAGGATTGTTCGGCAGAAGCCACGAGCGTCCCCAAATGTGTTCTAAACGGTTTATCCTTCTCGGGAGCGGTTACCATTTTGGCTTCGTCTGAAACGATCCAAGGTACTTCCATTTCAGTATATCCTCTCGATCGATAGAATTCCAGAGCATCAGCGATAATTTTATAGTCTATTTTCTGAGGGAGAGGAGGAATCATAACATAAGCACCAATCTAAAGAATTTAAAAATTTGTTTGATCTTGGAACTAGACATTAGATGAAGGGTGTAAAGAACTTTTAAATCTCTCTTTTATCTCGAAAGTCTGTGCCTCGAAGATTATTATTAGTTATACTGCTCATCGTTCTTCTTCCGACAGTTCTTGGGGACAGAGCATTTTCCAATTTTCCAGATCGATCAGATGAGAACTCTCCCGCAATTCAAAAACTCCAGATATCGACGGCGCCAATCTACCTCTCAAAGATCACCCTCAAACGTGAGCTTTCTTGTGTGTATCTCACGGGATCATTTCTAACCATACTCGAACATCTCCGAAAACCGCTGTGGAACATTCTCTCCACAGGGGAAAAAACCTGCCCCGCAGGAGAATGTCCTTTTGACACAGAAGTGATTGGACATCTCGCAGAAATCCAACAGCTTCTGCCAAAGCTGAAGCAATGCAGAGAAAATCAAGAGATCTGCGCTCAACTTGCGGGATTGGAGAGTACGATGAAATTGACAGAAGCGACTCTTATTTCAACACTTCTAACTAAAATTGGACCGCACAACGGAGTTATCAAGAGCATTCTTGGTGAGAATGCTCTCTTTCAGTATACTTCATTGGTTTTGCCAGTGATAACAGAAGCGCAGCAAGAGTTGTGCGGAGGATAGATGGAGATTACTTGTAAAAAATGAAAAAGAAAAGAGTTTTAGACAGAATAAATTCGATCGAATTCATGCATTTTGTAATCCCAAATACCTTTTTGCATCGCTTCCATCGCTTCTGTAGTAGGCAATAACTTTGCTTTCTCTAATACATCTTCACTGGCGTGACCAGTTTTTCGAGCAAGAGCAATAAATCCTCTCCCGATGTCTAACATCTCTCTCCCATATGTTTGAGAGACTCTTAAGAATGACTCAGCTTCCTCCCGTGTAGGGGTTGCGATTTTGAATACTTCATTTACGTATTGCACGTTTCTCACTGTTTCTTCGATTCCTACTTCTCTTCGAGTTGAAACTTCTTTCACAGCACGTGCCAGATCAACATAAAAATGCTCTTGAAGTGGTGCATATTGTCGATATAATCTCACCGCAGGATCAATCTTATTCACCATTGCGTTTATTGTTTGAGTATCTTCGTCATCATTTAGTGCTAAAGCCCCTAAAAAAGCTTTTGCAATACCCACCATTCGCAGTTCAGATCTAGCTTTTTCCATCGCTTCAACAGGGTCGGTTTCTTTTCTGATCGCCTCGAGACATCCACTTAAAGAAGGGTACTTCTTTTCAAGGGAGGAATAAACTGCCTTGTCTAACCTCTCCATTTCCGCAGTCTCATAAGCACGAAGAATCATCCTGTTTTCTGGTTTCCGTAATTCCCTTTCTCGATCCAATTGTCTTAGTTCGTCTAACATTGTAACGTACCTCTCCCTCGCTTTCAATGCTAGTTTTAACATTCCCATTTTATAATGATTATGGAAGTGCACTGGATCATCAGAAAAAGAACGCCTCTTACCCTCATTCAAAAACGATATCCGCATTTCGCACCAAAAACAATAGAACCCTGATTGTACTTTGCCTGATAATTCCCGGGCAGATCTGCTGCCAATAGCGGATGATTTGCTCCTTCCCGAACATGGACACTCAGCGCATCGTAACGAAGACCGGCGCCGCCGGAACAGACGACATCGTAGATACTAAAGATCGGACCGGCAAGGACTTGAGCAAATGCACCCATGCTGGTGAAATTGATCTTGCCTGTCGCATCAGGTGAGATTCCATTGTCCAGTGCAATGGCGCGAATCGTCTTATCTGTGAGTCCAAGATCAATTCGAATCTCCCCGGGGATATGCGTCAAACCACTCTTGAGATCAAAAGATAAGCCAATCGAAAACGGCCCTTTCTGATACGAAAACGATGGACCGAAGGTTAAGCCGACGGCGAAATACTCCATGTTCCCTTTCAGCTTATATCCCGCAGTGATGCCTTTGTGAGTCGCGATCCCTACTGCTTCGATCGCCGACTGAAAAAGATGCGTTGAGCCGTAATCCATGAAAATCCCAAACGGAAGCGTCCCAAACCACCCCTCCCCAAAATCCTGAGAACCGATGACGCAATCTAAAGATAATCCTAATGTCGAAACAGTTAATTCATTAGTGTTCACCGCGGAGAGCAGCGAATTTTTGGGAGCAGAAAGAACGGAAGGATTGAGGTAAAATAAATTCCAGTTTAGATAGAGAGGGAGAGGAGGTTCAGAAGAGTGAGTTTTGCCCACGATTTTTCCTTCCAAGGTATCTGCTGCATCCATCTCTGGAGAAAGATTATGTTCAGGAACCGAGGTCTGTTTTTCTACCTCAGAACGAGTTTCGAGAACCGTCGGAGGGCGAGCAGAAACTGCAGGTGGATTAGAGAAGAGCTGCGACGCCAACATCGTTGATGCGAGGGCTTTCTTCCACGAAAAAGACATGAGAAACACTAGTCAAAGCGGTTTATAAAGTTATTTTACAGTTGCTATTTCTTCACTTCAAACCAAGTTTTTCTTTAGTGGAAACGTAGCAATTATGCAAATCAGCACGGTAAGCGGACATATCGAAATCGTACGGAAAAGCACGTTCTAATAATTCTTCTACAGATGGCTTGGGAGTTTTCACACTCATTTCTTTCGCTGTTTCGAGAATTCTGGAGATAGCCGTCGTTGATTCAATATTGTGTGTGGCCACGTATTGTATAAAACCCCTGAACCCCGCGTAAACCTCCCGCAATTCTGTTCCCGTCGCTTTATTCTTTCGATGGACACACACTTCTTTGAGTGTTTTCAGAATAACAAGAGCATTATCAACTGTCATTCCTTCTACAGTTTTGAGGTCGTCTAATAACTTCAATTCATAGAATTTTCGAAGATGAGTGTCGACGCGCTCATCGTACCGATCAAAATCTTCCCAGTCATCTTTTGTCCTATCGGGAAAAATCTCAATGAGACCAGATCCGATCTTAAATGCATCTTGATCTATTTTTTGCCGATGTCCTTCCAACTTTTCCTCTAACTGCCCAAGCTTAGAACAATATTCTGTTTCCAACGTAGTTCTTCTCTCTTCGAATTCCGATTCAACCGCTTGACGATAATGATGGAGACTTTCTTCAAAATTATTAGCGATCAATTCGATTCTCTCTCTTGCTCTTATTTTTTCTCTTTCAACAAAGTTATGGAGGTGATCATCATCTACCATTGCTATTGCTTCCTCCAAAGCACGGGCAGTTTCAGATAGACGCTGGGCGCAATTTTCCAACACAGCAGAAATACGAGAATAATTCTGAGCATAAAGACGGCGAGATTCCCGATTAAAATACACATCTATAATCTGAGGGATACCCGCCGCCGCAGCAACAGACATGACTATCCTCCGTTCTTCTTCATCTTTATGTCCATATTGAAGAGTTAAACACTCAAGAGCATCAACTATCTGCGCCATATCGTGAGGAGAAAGCGGGGTTTTATGTGTGGGGAGAGGATACGAATGCGAACCGATAATCTCTTGGTTACAAAATAAAAGAAGCGACCCAGTTCTTTTTCGCCCAAATATTCCCGACTTGATGACCGCATATTCGATTGAAACGACATCAGGACTAATCTCGCTCGGGAATTGAAGCGTCAAGCTCTGCGAAGAATTTCGCGCACTGGTTACAGGTTCAGGTTCTATTTTAGATTCTTCAACAAGGACAGAGCCGTATTTTTCTTTTTCTACAATTAACC
>JACQNF010000037.1 GCA_016203215.1 Candidatus Woesearchaeota archaeon | reverse complement strand
GCAATTACAAAAGAGTGTGTACTAATGCCTGCGCTTTTCCCGCGGTATTCTCGCTCGATACCAATAGTTAATCCTGCGACGAGACAGAGAAATAATTTTGTCAGGAATTCAAATTCGTTGCCGAGAAGGAGAGCCATTTTTTGTTTTGAATACGGATTTTCTGTGGAAAGGCTAGTTGTCTTTTTATAATTTATTGACGAGAGTTCTAAGACTATCTGAATTTTGGAAGATTAACAGTAATATTTAGTTCGCTACACCGATTCGGCGGGCTGGCCGTCTGTCTCGCGGAGAATGTCGTTGTTCTCACAGAAGTACACAAACTGTTTAATTACTATTCCCCGACAATAAACTTTCTGCTTCGCTCAGTAGTTCTCGACAGACGTATTGGCCTTGCCCGCCGTGACGGCGAACTAAATACGTACGACTGACGGAAATGCTTAAGAACAAAAAGAGTTATCTTTACACCATGAAAGTTATCCTCTTCATGGCCCAGACCGTCAACGGTTACATTGCACGGCGTAATTATGGGGAAGATTTCTTGTCCCACGAACATTGGAACAATTTTGTTTCCCTCGCAGAAAAGATTGGCTGCGTGATCATTGGGAGAAAAACCCACGAAGTTGTCCGAAAATGGAAGGAGTATAACTTTAGTTCTGTAAATGCATTGAAGATCGTGGTCTCCGCGCGCTCTGTACGCCATCTTGAACCAGGATTTACCTTTGCTTCTTCTCCACGAGATGCACTCCGAGATGCGTCGCGATTAGGTTTTCGTAAGGTTCTTCTTACGGGAGGAGGAAAACTAAATTCAGCGTTCATGAACTTAAAATTGATTGATGAACTAGTTCTCAACATAGAACCCTATCTGCTCGGTGAGGGGATACCTCTCTTTTCTGAAAAAAGATGGGAGCAAAAACTGAAATTACTTGCAGTGAAGAAGCTTTCAGACGGAATCGTCCAGCTCCGGTATAAAGTACTTAATTAGAATACAACACAACCTCTGCGTTCTCGATACTCTCCGTGAGCAACGGCAGAAGATCAAATGACGCCAGCTCTTTCTCGATTTCGTGGGGATCCGATCTTGTTGCAGGATGTTTCGGGCCGAGCAGACTGCACATTTCTGGACCTTTGGAAATCTCGTACGTCCCAATTTTCTTGGCCAAGTCAATGATTTCCTGCTTATCAAATGTCAACACGGGACGGAGAACCTCCATCGTCACATGTTTGGTGATGGACGTGAGATTACTCAGAGTCTGAGATGACACTTGAGCAAGATTTTCTCCCGTGATGAGATACTGCGCCTGTTCTTTTCTCGCGAGGATTTCTGCCGCACGGAGCATTGCAATCTTTGAAAGAATATAATAATTCTTATGAGGAAAATGCTCCACCAATGCTTTCAAGACTGGCGCGAAAGGGACGAGATAGATTTTGGAAAGATGCAAGACTCCTGCAAGCTCTTTTGACTTCTCAATTTCACGGTCATCAGTCAGCGGCATTTGATGGAAATGAACCGGGATGATCGTAAGCCGTTCACGCAGAAGGTGAATCGCAACAGGGGAGTCAATTCCTCCGGACAAGAGAGCGATGGCTTTTTGCATTTCTGGAGAAAGACGAGAGGATTTTATAAGACTTGTTATAGGGTGGGGCTCTGTGGATAATATTGAAAAAGTCAACCGCCGGCCGCTGAATCGTCGTGGCGAATTAAATCGGTACTCTAGCGGGGCTTCACCCACATAACATTTATATTGTTTGCAGACAATGATTTCCCATGCACCGAAACGCGGCGAGATCATTCTGGATCCTGCTCTTTTTGCTTGCCGTCCCTGCAGTCGCTGCACAAACACTCTACCAACAGGATTCCCTTCTGCTTCAATTGAAAGCGGACAGCACATTTGAACTCCGTCAAACAGGCACCCCCTCAGCAGTCGAAACCGTGTCAGCCAACCTGTATTTTGTTCCGCAAGAGGATTTTCGACAGACGATCGTTTCTTTTGACAGCGAGGGTAAACAACAAGAAAAAGCTATTCTCTTTCGCTGGGACGATCGTCGAATCGAGGAAAAAAAGTACGGCTATACGGCGTTGTTGAAAACGACAAATCAACAGCTGAGCGTGACTTCCAAGATCTCCTACCCTCTTTCGGATCGGGATATTGAAGGGATGGAATCCTATCTCCAGCCGACAAAAACAATTGATTCCGCTAACGAGAAAATTATCGCGAAGGCCGTCGAATTAGCAGAAGGCGAAGATGATTTATTCAAAGTTGTCTTTACGATCGCCAATTGGGTTGAAGAGAACGTTAACTACGACCTCAACACCGTGACGCAAACAGCATCGCTTCCCGCGAGCTGGGTGCTTGAGAATAGGGAAGGCGTCTGTGACGAGATGACTTCTCTGTTTGTTGCGATGAACCGAGCATTGGGCATCCCTGCCCGCTTTGTTTCGGGCATAAGTTACACGACCTCCCCATTATTTGCTGAACCATGGCAGCCACACGGATGGGCTGAAGTATATTTCCCGGACATAGGGTGGGTGGGTTTTGACATCACGTTTGGAGAATATGGTTATATCGATGTCACCCACATCAAGCTGCGCGATGGATTTGATCCTACGGAGCCCGCGACAGAATTCGAGTGGCTCGGTAAAAATGTCCAACTCGTCCCTGAAACTCTTGACTTTGATGTTTCTGTGGCCAAGCAAGGTTTTTTTGTCCCGGAAAGCATCCAACTGGAGCAAGAGATCCTTTCTTCAGAAGTAGGAGTTGGGAGCTACAATCTAATCAAAGGTGTCCTTAAGAATAATGAAAACCGTTATGCAGCGACCACGCTCACGCTCGCGGTTCCAAAGGAATTAGAAGTGCTCGGTCGGAACAAGAGGACGATCCTTCTCCTTCCGAAAGAAGTCCGTGAAACATATTGGATCGTTAAAGTCTCGGAATCACTGTCTTCAGATTTTGTCTATACATTCCCATCCGTGATCTATTCAGAGAAGAACATTTCGGTGAGTGACAGCTTTCGTGCTGCTGCTAGTGAAATCATCTATACTCAAGAGGAAATTGAGAAATTAACGATCAGTGATGAAGAAAAAACATATTCACGTAAGATCACATTTGATTGTCATTATCCTCAAGAAGTAGCCTTGGGAAGCGAAAGTGTCGTGGCATGTTCCATCCGCAATCGCGGGACAGCTAATTTGCACGACGTTGAATTCTGTATCGGAGAGGTTTGCGAAACAGTAGATCTTCCGATCAATCAAGAGCGACGAAATGAAATCACCGTACGCGATGATAAAGCAGGACAAAAGAAAATCGTCATCACTGCCGAGAATGCTGATATCGAGAAAAAAACAGTACTGGAATACGTTGTCGCCGATCCACCCGCATTGGATTTGCTCATCGATGCTCCGGCAGAACTAGAATTTAACAGGCCAGTGATGATGACAATCACGGTTGAGAAGAAATCCTTTTCAGTTCCGCAGAATATTCGTATTACCATTACCAGTCCTGGAATTGAAAAAGAGTGGAGTATTGATACGCTATCGCAACGTGAAGAACTAGTATTACAGCTTGTTGACTTGCCCCTCATGAAAAAAAATGAGCTTAGATTTGGAGCAACGTGGCATGATGCTAACGGGACGGCCTATTCGTTGGAAAAAGAGATCAGTATCCCTGCGAAAGCAAAGACGTGGGGAGAGAGAGTGTGGATGTATTGGAATGCGTTGATCTATCTTTTTGATTAGGTGATTGTGGAGAATTGTTTGAATTTTTGAGCAAAATTTATATTAAAAGTCGGGAGTGATCAATGTATGAGTTATTACTTGATAATTAGGGGACCTCTGGGAAGCGGGAAATCAACGATCTCTGAAGAAATTTCAAAAATGATCGGGGGTAGGCAGCAACGAGAGTAGTGTATCAGAAATCGACTGAATTTGATGTAGGCATACCAATTGATGTTGCCAGGTCATTGCAATCATGCTTAGATTTGATACTATCTTATTTACCTCAGAATTAGTGCCCATTTCTCGCTCTGCCATAACCTTTAAAAACTACTTCTTCTTTTGGGTTCAGGAAGACAGATGGCGAAAAACGAGAGCAAGAAAGAGACGTATTCTGAAACCTTGGAACAAACAGATATTCAATCTGAAGAGAAGACCCTTCAAGCAACATTAGAAAGGATGGAGCAGGAAAATACGCTACTGAATCATACTCTCAGCAGATTGGAAGAAGAAAGCGCAATGTTACGCGAGTTGTTCAATAATACCAATGCAGAATTAAACAATCTCAAAAAACCGGCCTTGCTCGTTGCGGAAGTATGTAATCTTCTTGATCAAAATAAAGCAATCATCAAACTTCCAAACGGGAATAAGTTCTACTGCTACATCACCAAGGATGTGAAAAATATCCAGAGCGGGGATTCTGTGCTTGTCGACCAGAAATCATTGAATATTGTAGAGAAATTGTTCATCTCTAACAACACAGAAGTGGAAAAATTTGTAATCGTGGAGAAGCCTCAAGAAGATTGGCGGGAAATTGGAGGATTAAAAAGAGAGATCCAAGAGATTAAAGAAGTGATTGAACTTCCTCTCAAGAATAAAGCCCTGTTTGAAAAAGTGGGGATCAAGCCTCCCAAAGGTGTGCTTCTCTATGGTCCGCCAGGAACAGGCAAAACACTGCTGGCCAAGGCCGTCGCTCGGAGTACTAATGCGACATTTATTGAAGTTGTTGGTTCGGAACTCGTCCAGAAATTTATTGGCGAAGGCGCTAAGCTGGTTAAGGATATTTTTGAATTGGCTCGTTCAAAGGCACCTTCTATCGTCTTTATTGACGAACTGGATTCATTGGCAGCAACACGCATGGATACGGGGACTTCAGGTGAAAGGGAAGTCAATCGAACATTCATGCAGCTGTTGGCGGAGATGGACGGGTTCAAGCACCTGGATGAGGTCAAGATCGTCGGTGCAACAAACCGCTTAGACATCCTTGATCCCGCGATAATCCGACCGGGCAGGCTTGATCGTCTGATCGAGGTAGGGCTGCCAAATGAAGAGGGGAGATTGGAAATTTTTAAGGTGCATAGCAAAAATATGAGTTTGAAGAAAGTGAACATGAAAGAAATCATGGCACAAACGAACGGCTTTAGCGGCGCCGAGATTAGGGCTGCTTGCACTGAAGCCGGATTCTTTGCCATCCGTGAAAACCGTGATTACGTCACGCATGAAGAT
>JACQNF010000036.1 GCA_016203215.1 Candidatus Woesearchaeota archaeon | reverse complement strand
TTCCAGCAGTGATCGCTATTGCTGCGCCGCTGTTTGTTGGCTTCTTACTCGGCCTGGAAGCACTTGGCGGCTTGCTGATTGGAGTAATCCTATCTGTACTAATGATGGCTCTCTTCATGTCTAACACCGGCGCCGCGTGGGATAACGCTAAGAAGTATATCGAATCCGGAAAATACGGAGGGAAAGGCGGAGATGCCCACAAAGCTGCCGTCGTTGGCGACACCGTCGGTGATCCGTTTAAAGACACCGCCGGCCCGGCATTGAACGCGTTGATTAAAGTGATCAATACGTTTGCATTGGTCTTTGCGCCGCTGTTCGTTGCCTACGGCTTAAAGAGCTTGTTTTAGGGATTTTTCTTTTTTTTGATTTTATTAGATTTTCATGGCAAAAATCAGGAGGAAATAAAATGTCACTAACATCAAAAGTTGTAGGAACAGTTGTGGGAGTCGGAATTTGTGCAGGAGCCTATTTCGGAATGATAAAACCATTAGTTGAGAGTGAAAGATTTCATAATGCATACGAGAATGCCTTGATCAAATATGCAGACGTAGATAAAGATGGTTTTGTTTCAACACAAGAAAGAGATGCATTTGACAAAAACTTGTTAAAAGACAAAGATGTAACCCTCATTGTTGGTCAAATGCCAAAATATCGAAATGGCGACAAAGTACCGAAATCAACGGTGACTGAATGGATTGAAAATTATCATCCTTAAGTAGATGTCGAGTTAAATAATTACCAATTTTTTCCACAAGCCCAATTCACCGAAAAAATGCCAGCATTTCTTCTTCAGAAAAGTGCAGCTTGCCGGGAATGATCAAGCACTGTGGAGGTTTACCAAAATCGACATGCTTCATTTCGCGGAGCGCTCCTGCTTTCACACAGAAATCACTGCTGCCAAGCCGCGCACAGCCGACAACCAAGAGATCATCATTAATCATCTTTGTGTGCTTTCGTTCTTCAATCCGTTCAAGGATCTCTAATGCGTGGGGAATTGTCATGAATCGTTGCTTTTCCGGCTGGAGATCGAGAAGACATAACGTGTGCAGCCCTCGCTGTTGGTTCTCAAAGATAACTTCGTAGGGCGTTTCCAAGTGCGGATGATCTTCCAGAAAAGGGATAGAGGTTGTCTTGCCAAATTTGTATAATTGCAAGCCCGTGATTCCCACGGCTGTCAAAACAGAAGCGTTGTTGATAATTTCAACCGGAATACCGTTGTGCAGCGCCTGACGAAAGAGTTCGATGTGGGTAGTCGCCGAAAACGGATCGCCGACAACTACAAAAGCTACGTTCTTTGTTTTCGCTTCGGCGATGAGACCGTCTGCGCCTTGCTCGGAAAGAACACGATCTGCGGGAATAATTTTCTTTCCATAGAATTGCTCTACGTCGCTCATTGAGCATTGAAGCAGCGAGGTGTATTTTTCAAAATAGATCGTATCACATCTCCTTACCGCTTCAAGACCACGAACAGTGATATCTTTTTCCGTACCAAGTCCAATTCCAATAATGTAAAAAGTCATGGGGACACCTCAATCAATGGTTTGATCATTTTTATCATGTACGGCCCTTCCCGAGTATACCCCATCTTTTCTTGATAATATTGACGAACACCGACACCGGAGATGACGACCATCTTCGTACGTCCGTGACGACGGGCAATCTCCTCTGCGTTCTCAACTAACCTTCTGCCGATTCCATGATGCTGAACAAGCCCTTCGTCACCAATTGCTGTTGCCGTGCCATAAACATGGAGTTCACGAATGATGGCGCTGCCAGGAGTGATTTCTTCACGAAGATACTGACCAGGAAAACGTAACCGGCAGAAGCCGACAAGAGTGTCCGTCTGTTGGTCCTCCGCAGCGATGAAGAACTCCGTCCCACCAGAGGCGGCATATTCCTGCACAACAACACGAATCTTGTCCCAATCAATTTCTTTTCCCATCGGTTCACGGCAACGGATACACCGGCACTGGACAGAATATTTCTCATGGATATACTGGCGGAAATTTGTCAAACCAACGCCCGCTTCCCAATATTTGGTAGGGACATCACGCTGAATCCGTTGAACTCGACAGTACTCAGGAATGATCTTCTTGATTTCGACAAGGCGTTCCGCTGCTTCAACGGTGTCAATAGGGATAAATTCCCCGGCTTTCCATTGGTGGAACAACGCCGTGCCCGGAGCAACCATCGTTGGATAGAACTTGATCATGTCCGGACGATATGCCGGATCATCGAAGAGCAATTTCATCCCAGCGATGTCTCGCTCACGATCTGTCAGCGGCAGCCCCGGCATGTAGTGAAAATTGACCTTGAAACCGAGGTCACGTAAAATCTGGATTGAACGTTGGGAATCGGCAGCAGTATGGCCGCGATGGACATGTTTCAACACATCGTCATAGACTGATTCGATACCTAATTCCACGCGGGTGCAGCCTTGACGAAGCATCTCATTCCCGTGCTCGAGAAATCCCCAATCTGGTTTTGTCTCAATGCAC
This sequence comes from Candidatus Woesearchaeota archaeon, assembly GCA_016203215.1. GTDB lineage: Archaea > Nanobdellota > Nanobdellia > Woesearchaeales > GW2011-AR9 > JACOZP01. The sequence goes on along the minus strand of JACQNF010000036.1, from coordinate 4,539 downwards.
AACGCAACACAACGAACTGCCGCAGTTTCATTGATGGCTTGTTCTGCTTCCAGCGTGGTCTTTTTACGGGTTTTGAACGCAAGCAGTTTCTCACGGATGGCTGCAAGCCGTCGATTGTCGTGCACGCCGCCCGGCAATTGAAAGAATTCTTTGAATTTCACATAATCAAATTCACTTTTCATAAAGAGTTCGGAAAAATCATTCATCGCCTGAAAACAGCCGGTGATAAAACGATCTTGGTACTCTGTTTCCGTTGCGGGAAACGTCCCGCCCATGACGATGATCTCAACTTTATCAAACGCATGCCCTAATAGAACGTACTGCTCTAGACGATTCATGACTTGGAGATATGAGTCATAATCATTTCGAATACCTCGAAGTGTTGCCGGCTCGTGGCCCGTATAGGATTGTGGGACGTCTCCCCAGGGAGAATGCAGTCCGCCGGGGCAAAATGTGCATTTACCATGCGGACATCGGCTTGGCGCGGTCATGACTGCGACAGGCGAAACACCGGAGATGGTGCGGACAGGCTTAGTAAGCAGTTTCTTCTTTAAGGAAGAAATTTCCCCAACCGGAGCGTGGAGGAGGACATCTACGTTTGAAGGGATGGTCTTTAGATTGTGCTTTAAGGCAAGTGAACGCTTCAGTTTAGTCAGAGCTAGTTCAGGAAAGTGTTTTTGACGGAGTTCAGCCAGGAGTTCATCATAAAAGTCCATTTCTCTGTTCTACGGACGTTTTTTTATTAAAGTTCTGGTGAAGAAATGGAAAATCTCCGATGGAAGCACGCAACCGATGATGGCGTGGAGACCGCAGAAATCTTTATAAATGACCGCTTAATCCTAAGAGCAAATGGTAAAACGCATCGGTTCGACGTACAGGAAAAGCAAGTTTAAAATTCAGCAGACGATCCGTGAACGAGGTAAAATCTCCCTCAGCAGGTATTTCCAGACGTTCACTCAGGGAGAGAAAGTGGGCTTGAAGATCCAAGGAAATGTCACAAAAGGACGTTTCCATCCTCGCTTTCACGGTCTCACGGGTACGGTTACCGGAACAATGAAAGGTCTCTGTTACGAAGTCCTCATCCACGATGGAGACAAAGAGAAGATCCTCTACGTTCATCCCATCCATCTCTTAAAGGTTCAATAAAAATCAAACTTTAACCAAAATGACTAACCCACAACATATCGAAGCAAAGCCAATGACCCTTGTTGACGTCAAGGATGCGCTGGAAGAGATGCAGAAACGAGATAGTGAACTCAATTTCCGTTCAAATAAAGCGAAAGAATATGTTGACCATTTTGCGACAATGAGTGCTCAGAAAAAAGAGGAATTACTCAAAAAGCTTCAGAATTTAAATTTAACCCGCTTGCGTGAAGAGCATTTCACGAAGATCATTGATTTCTTGCCGAAAACGGCAAATGAATTAAAAGTGGTCTTGCAGGCGTACCCGCTAAGCCTGCCTAAGAAAGATCAAGACAGCATTGTGGCCGCGGTGGCAGAAATCCTGTAAACCAGCGATTATCTGTCATCTGCAGAAACACAATTTTTATTAATTCTAAACAATTCATACCGGTGGATACGCATGAACGCAGACCAACAACTTCAAAAGAAAGAAATCCGCGAGGAGCGGGCAATCGTCTTAGATTTCTTGCCGCACGGCTATCCTTTTGAAGAAGGAACAATGAAGATGCCGATCGCTCAGGCGTTAGGGCTTGGTCATCTCTCCATCTTGGAATTGATCCCTAAAAAAGAAGTTTTTCTTCAACCACAGCAAGAAGTATACATCGGTGAAGGAAAACGGGAAGAAGTACATCATGTCAAAGGCAGAATCCCTACCGATAAGCTCACATCTACTGCACAAGCAGAGCTGCAACACGCTGTAGAAAAAGTCGTGGAACAACAAGAGCAACGCTTTATTGAGTTTTTTAATAAAGCACAGCCGTTGAGCATGCGGATGCATCAACTGGAGCTGCTCCCCGGACTGGGAAAGAAACATATGTGGGAGATCGTCGAAGCACGCAAAGTACGCCCTTTCACTAGTTTTGATGACTTGAAAGAAAGGGTCAAGCTCTTGCCTAATCCAAAGCAGGTCGTGATCAAGCGGATTATTTCGGAAATCGAAGGGAAAGAAAAGTATAAAGTATTTGTGGGATAGTACGTCTATAATCCCCCGCTCACTTAGTTTTTTTATTTCTCTATCCACCTTTGGCCTAACGAACACAGAGGAGATAAGATAAGCACCATGTTCATAATTTTTTAAAAGAGCACAGCCATCTACAGTCAATGCTCTTCCGCTGGCTGCTCGAAGGATTACCAGCTCTTGCTGGCGCCGTCAAGGGATATAGTGATGCGACCGGCCACCCGATCGATCCGCTTTATCTACTCTACGTGGGCGCTCCCGTTTCTATCGTCAAAGGCGCGCTCAACGGGATGTTCATTAAAGTGTATAATCTCTTAGACGAGGAAGAACGACGTGCAGAATGGAGACAAATAATCGCCGAAGAAATGGGTGACGAGTTATCTGCAGATGATCTGGAGAAAATCGTACGCGAACAAACTACGTACCAAGATAAACGATTCTTAGGAAAAAAACCTGTTCACGAAGGAACAAAAACGATGGTGCTAGCGCTCCCCGTCGTGGCTGTTGAGACCACAGCAGGATATGTGTTGGGATATCTCATAGGGAAAATGGTTCGGTAGAATCATTTCTTGCTCTGGAGTTCACTCCCTTTCTCCAATTCTTCTTTTTCACTTTCGATATCAACGATCTCTTCTTCTCTCTTCCGTGCTGTCGGCACAATTTTCATCTTCACGTTCTCGCCAATTTTCGATGCTTTATTCTTGACCTTGATGAGAAGACCGCTGATTGTTCCGGATGCAGCGACGATTGCCGTGATGGCGACAGCGTTATCTTTCAACCAGATCAAAGGAGACTGCTTCTGTTTACGTGCATTCTGCAATGAAGCAGTCACATCAGTAATTGTCGTATTCGCAAGATCAATCGCGAGTTTCGCATCGTGATAATTTTGTGTTAAAAGCTGCTGCTGGGCATCTTGAACCTGTTTCTGGGCAGTCTTGATGGCATCATAGATTTCGACCACTAAGAAGCCTTCTGCTTTCTTCGCCGTATAGAGAGATTCTTGCGCCATCAATGCTTTCTTCACATCTTGAAAAGAATCCTGGAGAGCAGAAACGTTATAAGATACCGGCTCTTTAACAGAAAACGTGAGAGGGATCTTTTTGTCCTCAAACTTGAGGATTCCTTTAATTTCTCCCGTCTTATGAAACAGAGCAGTGACGGTGATAGAGTCCTGGTCTCCAGGGCGGAGAAGGGAGATAGATGTTGTGCCAGTCTGTTGAATACCATCAGCGACAATTTTGGCAGAAACGTCACGGAGCGATACCTTGCCATTGTTAATAACCAGAAATGTAATTTGATTTTGACCTTTGGCAACAGACGAGGGAAAATATGAGCTGATGTTTAATCCGCTATCGTACGTTGAGACAGAAATCAATACTGTTTGTGTACCGTTCCTCCCTTCCGCATCATTCACGGAAAGACTGACTATGTAAGAGCCGCTATTTTCAAATGTGAACATTGGATTCTGCAGAGAACTGTCAGCAAGACCATCGCCGTTAAAATCCCATGAATACACCAACGGTTGTTTTCCAACAACAGCAGAGAGGAATTGCACGGGGAGCGGGGCAACACCGGTCAGCGGTGTAGCAGTGATTGTCACCGCAAGAGGCTCGGGAGATTCAGGGACTGTTTCTGAAGTTGATTCTTCCGGAAATGGTTGTTCTACCACAACCTCGGAGGAATGACTATCAGCGAACACTACAAATGAAAGGCTAAGAACAACAAGGACAAACACTACAAACACACGGCTCGAAAACATCTCTCAAAAGGAAAACCGCTTGCTTTTAAATATTTCGAGTGTTGACAATAATTCATCTACCAATTACAGCGCCACAAGGGATTCTTTCGTTTTTGCTCCACAAGACTATTAAGTCCGCTCCGTTGCGCTCGCCGCAGATACTCTTGAACAAGACGTTTCACCCGAAGCCCATTGATATCCGTATCATTCTGCAACGATTCGTAAAGCTTGATAATCTTCTCCAGAACGTCTGCCTGTGTTCGAAGATTGGTCTCCAAAAGGCCCGGTTTGGCGATATGGCTTTCTTTTTCCAGCTCTTCCAATCGCTTCATTTCGCTGAGAAGAAGCGGAGGTATTTTCTGCACATCTTCCAAGAATTCAATCACAGCGGCAATATCGAGAGAGGAATCAACTTTTCGCCCTGGTTCTGAAGGGAACAACTTCTTCCACCACGGTTTGACCATACCCTCAGAAAAGAAAGAAGAAGATATAAATGTTTTGGGCATCAGTGTGTATTTAGTTCACCATCACGGCGGGCAAGGCCAATATATAGTCGTCCAACAACGTTGGCCTCTTAACAGTTAATCTACGTGTCGAAACACTGCGGGTGTTTCTCGCGTGTTTAACTGTGTCTGTCGAGAACTACTGAGCAAAGCAGAGT
>JACQNF010000042.1 GCA_016203215.1 Candidatus Woesearchaeota archaeon | reverse complement strand
GACACATGATGGAGAACCAACCACAACTGAAGTTAAAAGTAATGGAAGCAGTGCAGGACGATGTCAATCGAGGCATTGTCAAGATAGATTCTAATTTTATGAAACAGATCAATCTTAATCCCGGTGATGTTGTTGAAATTAAAGGCGAACGCCGGACAGCGGCGATTGTTGACCGGGGTTATCCTGGTGATATTGGGTTAAATATTATTCGGATGGATGGAAATCTTCGGCGAAATGCCCGCACTTCTGTTGGCGAGATCGTCGTTGTCCAGAAAGCACAGGTTAAGCCCGCGAAGAAAGTAACTATTGCGCCGGCAAGCAAGGGATTGATGATCAAAGCGTCTCCAGAATGGTTTAAGCAAAGTCTCCTGGGAAAAGCGTTTGTTAAAGGTGATCTTGTTTCGTTAGGCGGGACACACCGCCGCCGTACACAGTTCCCTGATCGAGAGATGAGCGATATCTTTTCGATGATGGAACAGCAGTTTGCGGGCTTCGGGTTGGGCAGCTTGCGTTTTATTGTTGCTGATGTGAACCCCAAGAAAGAGATTGTGGTTGTCACTCCTGAAACAGAAATTGAGTTGAATCCTTCCGCTGTTGATATTGATGAAGAAGAAGGGATCAGCCTCGGGATTAACTATGAGGATATCGGCGGTTTAGGAGACGAGATTAAAAAAGTTCGTGAGATGGTCGAGCTGCCGCTGAAACATCCAGAAATTTTTGAAAAACTAGGTATTGAACCGCCTAAAGGTGTCCTTCTTCATGGTCCGCCGGGAACGGGAAAAACGTTGTTGGCGAAAGCAGTAGCTTCGGAAACAAATTCCCATTTTATTCTTATCAATGGCCCTGAAGTTATCAGCAAATTTTATGGAGAGAGTGAGGCAAACCTGCGGAAAAAATTTGAAGAAGCAGAACAGAATGCTCCTTCGATCATCTTCTTTGATGAAATCGATGCGATTGCCATAAAACGAGAAGAGACAAAAGGTGATGTCGAGAAGCGTGTTGTCGCTCAGTTGTTAGGATTGATGGATGGTCTTAAATCTCGTGGAAAAGTAATCGTCATCGCGGCGACAAACATTCCCAATCAGCTGGATCCTGCACTACGACGGCCGGGACGGTTTGATCGTGAAATTGAAATTGGTGTCCCGGACGTGCAAGGGCGTTTGGAAATCTTGAAGATCCATACTCGGAACATGCCTCTGGCAAAAGACGTGTTGTTGAAAGATATCGCCAAAGTAACGCATGGATTTGTTGGCGCCGATCTCAGTTCTCTTGCCAAAGAAGCAGCAATGATCGTTCTTCGCCGTATCTTGCCAGAACTCAAGGTTGAAGGGGTGGAAGAGGGCGAACCCATTCCTCCGGAGATACTTGAAAAATTACAAGTGACACAGAAGGATTTCATGGAAGCACTGAAGGTTGTTCGTCCAAGCGCGATGCGCGAGGTTCTTGTTGAAACACCCGATGTTGGTTGGCAAGAAATCGGCGGCTTGGAGGAAGTCAAGAACAAACTGCGTGAAGCGGTAGAATGGCCGTTGAAGAAGCCGGAAGTCTTCAAGCGGATGGGTATTCGTCCGCCGCGAGGACTCTTATTATATGGCCCGCCAGGAACCGGAAAGACATTGTTAGCGAAAGCAGTCGCTAAGGAAAGCGAAGCAAATTTTATTCTCGTTAATGGTCCGAGTCTTCTCAGCAAATGGGTGGGTGAATCAGAAAAAGCTGTCCGAGAGATCTTCCGCAAGGCGCGGCAGACTGCTCCAACCATTCTCTTCTTTGATGAGGTTGATGCGCTTGTACCCCGGCGCGGCAGTTCTGCTGTCGATACCGGTCGGACAAATGAGCGAATCGTGAATCAGATGTTGACAGAGATGGACGGGTTGGAGAGTCTGAATGACGTGGTAATTATCGCTGCGACAAACCGGCCAGATATCGTTGATCCTGCGCTTCTCCGTCAGGGGCGCTTTGACCGCATCATCTTAACGCCGGTTCCTGATGAGGAAGGTCGACGTCGTATCTTTGAGATCTACCTTAAGAAAATGCCGCTCGCTGGCGATGTTAATGTTGAAGAACTTGCGGGCATCACCGAAGGGTATGTTGGCGCGGATATCGAAGGTCTTTGTCGTGAGGCGGCGATGATTGCCTTGCGTGAAGATATTAAAGCGAAGCAAGTGATGTCTGCCCATTTCAAGAGAGCTTTAGATGTCATTAAGCCGTCTGTCGACAAAGAAGTTGAAGACTCCTACCAAGAATTGGAGACTTATTTTAGTTCTGCCCGTGCTAAACAAATAAAAGAGGAACGTAAGGATAGCTATTTTGGATAAAGAATGTTGCTATTACAGTTAATCTTCCATGGAATCCCTTGACAATATCACCGGTGATCTCCGGAATGGATATCGTTGTTTGGAACCAGGTCTTTCTTTCATGCAGATCAATTGACTGCAATGGTGATGGAAGCAAATGACCCCCTTTTGCGAACACGCTGGTTTTATACTGCCGATGGTCCGCTCTATTCTGTCGAAGGAAAGAAGAAAATTCCAACGTTATGGTTAACACGTGAGCCGCAGAATCTCGTCCTTCGACATTTGGACGATGACAGGGAAAATTCATATCTGCAATTAACACAGGGAAGCGGCAACTTCTTTCCCGATGTGCGAGACGCGAAGGCGGCCATGAAAGCAAACGACACGCTTCGCATCAATTTGACGAGGTTACGATTACAGGGCAACGAACCAGAATGGCGTCGCTTGGAATTTGCGCCCGATGCAGTGGACGAACTTTTGAGAGAAGAACGAATGGTAGTAGAGCGGGTCTATGGTCGAGGCGAGACTTTTGCAAGAACAATGAAAACGTTTCAGCAAGAAGGGATTCCTTCGTTACGCATCTATATGCTCAACCCGGACTATGTTCGAGAAAATGCTGTGGACCGCCCTCTCACTCGTGCAGCATGGTGTACGTTCTGTGCATCTAGTACGAGTGTTTTCTTGGACGGAAATGATGTTGTTCGGCCATATACGCTGGTCGGGAAGAGGAAGAAGTAGTATTAAGTTCGTCGTCGCGGCGGGCAAGGCCAAGAGGTCTGTCGAGAACTACTAGGCGAAGCAGAGAGTTTATTGTCGGAGAATAGCCTTTTGAACAGTCTTTCTTTAACCCATTCATACATCGGATATTCTCCGCGAGACAGACGGCCCGCCCGCCGAAGCGACGTAGCGAACTAAATACAAACGAATAGAAGTAAAGAATATAAAGGCTGTCGTCATTATCATCCGTGCTTTTTAACGTTTCATCGGTGTTGTATGGAAAAAAGAGGTTTATCGGCATCCGAAGCAAGAAAGAGACTGCAACAGTATGGGCTTAATGAGATCCGTGAGGTTTCTCGGACGACGATCGTAAAGATTCTTCTAAGGCAAATACGGAATAATTTTATTGTCTATCTTCTCCTGGGGGCAGTGTTTATTTCTTTTTTTGTAGGGAAAGATATTACCGCGTATACCATCCTCTTTGTGATCGTGATGGTTATCGGCGTCGGCTTCATTCAAGAATATAAAGCCGATAAAGCGATCAAAGCGCTGAAGAAGATGATTTTTCCCGTTTCGATCGTCATCCGTGATGGCAAAGAACGAGACGTGCCGTCTCTGGAGCTCGTGCCGGGTGATATTATTATTCTTCGAAGTGGCGAGAAAGTGCCGGCGGACTGCCTTGTTCTGGAGGAGAAAGACCTTGTCGTGAATGAATCGATCCTCACGGGCGAGGCGAAAGAAATACGGAAAGAAGCGATGCAATCTCGGAAGAAGACAACCGAGCAAAACGTACTCTATATGGGGTCGTTTATTGCCGATGGTAAATGCGTTGCGGAAGTCCAGCATACAGGGATGAACACGCGTTTCGGGAACATTGCCAAGATGATTTCCACCGCAGAAAAAGAATTGCCGTTACAGAAAAAAGTAAATGCCGTGGCGAAATACATGGCAATTGTTGCTCTTGCTGTCTCGATACTGACGGGCTTGTTGATGGTCTTACAGGCAGACTCTCTCACACCTGCTTTCCTTGTTTCAGTTCTTATTTTAATCATCGCCCTCTCTGTCTCTGCTTTTCCAGAAGGGCTTCCCGTCGTCCTGATCACTGCTCTTGCGTTTGGTGCGCGGCGGATGGCGAAACAAAATGCAATCGTCAACCGGATGTCGATTATCCAGACTTTGGGAGAAACAACCGTCATCTGTTCCGATAAGACCGGCACGATCACGAAAGGAGAGATGACCGTCCGCAATGTTGTTGTCGGCGGCGAGAATATTTCTGTCAGTGGTATTGGATACACGTCCAACGGCGACTTTACATTAGGAAATCGGTTAATGAAAGCATCGGCGCACCCATTGCTATCTCAGCTATTAAAAGCGGTTGTGCTCTGTAACGATGCGCGGATTGAACGGACCGGCGAGAATCATTTTTTCCGAGGTATCGGCACGCCGACAGAAGTAGCCTTGCTCATCCTCGCGGCAAAGGCAGGAATCTTCAAAGATGATTTGAAGTTCACTCGTCTCGAAGAGATCCCTTTTAGTTCAGAACGAAAGATGATGTCTGTTCTCTGTAGTCTTGGCAAGAAGAGGATTGTGTTTGTAAAAGGCGCTCCTGAAATGGTCTTGGAGAAGTGCTCATCCGTCCAGAAGCTGAGCGGCGTTGTTCCTCTCTCTGCAAGAGAAAAGCAGCAGCTCCTTGCTCAGAATCAGCAGATGACCTCGCGCGCGTTACGTACACTGGCCATTGCCACAAAAGAGCGTGTCTCTTCTCAAAAAGATTTAGATGAAGAGCTTGTTTTTCTTGGGTTTGTAGGGATGGAAGATCCCCCACGGGAAGCAGTGAAAGACGCGATTGCTCAGTGCCGCGCAGCGGGAATTTCTGTCAAGATGATTACGGGTGACAATAAAGAAACGGCATTGGCAATTGCTTCTGAGATTAACTTGCACGGGAAGGTGATGGAAGGAAAAGAATTGGAAAGACTGACAGAATCCCAATTGCGGAAAGTAATTTCGAATATTTCCATCTTTGCACGGGTGCAGCCAGAACACAAATTACGCATCGTCAAGGCGTTGAAATCTCTTGGTGAGATTGTCACGATGACCGGTGATGGTGTCAACGACGCGCCAGCGTTGAAAGAAGCGCATATCGGGGTGGCGATGGGCAAGGCAGGTACAGATGTTTCACGAGAGGCGGCTGATCTTATCCTCAAAGATGATAATTTTAACACGATTGTCAGTGCTATCAAAGAAGGGCGTACAATCTATCGTAACATCCGAAAATTTGTGACTTATCAACTGTCGTGTAATTTGACCGAATTAGCGATCCTTTTTTTTGGCGTTCTTCTTGCTTCGGTATTAGGATGGCAGATTCCGTTGTTGTTGGCCTTGCAGATTCTGTTTATCAATTTAGTTACGGATAATTTACCGGCGATCACTCTCGGCTTGAATCCGCCGTCAACAGACGTGATGAATGAAACTCCTCGGAAGGGAACAGAATTACTCTCTCGGAACGTTTTTCTCTTGCTCTTCTTTACGAGCGGCATCAGTGCTGCGCTGATTCTGGCGGTATTTTACATTTCGTTCAACATCTTTGGCAACGAGATCGACGTCGCTCGGACGACCGCGCTTGTGTCCTTGATCTTGCTTCAGATTGCTTCTGCATTCAATTTTCGTTCTTTCCGGAAATGTTTTTTTTCTCGGTCTCTCTTTACCAACAAGTACCTCTTCTTTGCTTCCCTGATCTCTCTTGCGGCGACGTTTCTTATTCTGTATACACCGCTAAATCAAATCTTTGAAACTGTACCTCTTCTTGTAGTGGATTGGATTCTTGCAGGATCTGCGGGATTGATCTTAATTATCGTGTTTGATGTGTTGAAGATGATCAATAACCGAATGCGGTTCTTTGATTTTTGGAAATAAAAAAATATTTTCAAAAGAAGAGGTTGACGTGTTTTTCTTCAAGAAACGGCTTTTTGTATCTATTACCGCTGTTGAGAAACTCTAAGTGAATAACAAACTAAACACACCCCTGCCTGCGAAATCTTTATAACACCCATAGACATCCCTTCTCAGAGGAGTGTGATGAGAGAATGTTAGTCTTTGGTGTTGATATTCCTTTAGTAGAAGTCATTTTTACCGTTGCTGTTCTTATTATCATTATTTTGATCGAAGCAGTGATTATGCTCTTTGTGTTCATCAAGCAGATGAATAAGATGAAGAATGTCATCACTTCTTTAGAGAATATGTATCATCTCTCTTCGCATGTAAAGCGCGAAGAATTAGAAAAAGAAACAAAAGTTGCTGGAAAAGAAAGTAAAGGAAAATAAAAAAAGAACCTATTTCTTCTCTTTCGCTTCTGGCGGCACTAATTCGTCCACGATCTTCATTGGAATACCCGCTTCCAAGAGTGCAGAACGGATCTTCTTCGGTTCCTTGCCTTCGTTGGCTTTGACAATCTCTTTTGCTCGTGTTTCGAATTCTGCTCTTTGTCGTTCCAATTCTTTCTGCAGGCGTGCTTTTTCTTCTTGGAGATGTTTCTTCTCTTCTTCAGTCAGTTCTGTACGTCCTGCTTTAATCTTCTGATCGAAGCGACCTTCCGCAATTGCTTTAAGAGCGTCTTGCGCTGGCATGCCCTCGACAAGAATGCCCATCGATTGGCATGTCCCAATAACTTCACGTACTTTTCGTTTTAAATCTTTTCCGAGAAGATTGTCTTCTTTGATTTTGGCGATTTTAATGATCTGCTCGATGAGAAGATCAGCAACTTTTTCTCGTAGAGGGTTTCCTGCCCCTTTTTCAATTCCTGCTTCTTTCTTGATCAGAGCCGATGCCGGCGGAGTACCAACTTCAATGAGAAACTCTTTGGTCGCGGTATCAATAACAACCTTGACAGGAACTTGCATTCCTTTCATATCATTTGTTTTCTTGTTAATTTCAGAAATGACCAGGCCGATATTAACTCCGGTTGGACCGAGAGCCGGACCCAGTGGCGGCGCTGCCGTTGCTTTACCGCCTTCGATGAGGACTTCTACTGCTTGTTTTGCCATGAATGTCACCTATAATAATCGTTTAATCTTGAAGCGCGTGCGTAACTATCAGTAGAAAAGTGGTCTCTTTATATAGTTTACGGCGAGGTTTTGGTGTTCTCCAGTCTTTCCCTAATTCGTGGATCAACGTGTAATCCCAGTTGATGGATTTTACCAAGGATTTCATCGAGGTTTATTCCATACGTTCTTAAAACAGCAGGATTTGGTGTTTTCCACGAGGCAAACCCTTCTTTTGAGGAAGGGGGCCCCAGTTTCCTGATTTGGTGAAATCTCTTTTCATAGCTGGTATTGATACCAATATCCATGAGAGGGCGATAAAACTGTAGCCTTTTTTTAAGATCACGTTCAGGTACAAAATGTCTTAGCACTGTTTTAGCAGTCGACGTGATGGTAAATGGGGACAATGTATTTGGGTATTCGTACACCTCACCATAGAAAAATCGTACTTGGCTCTGGGGGAAGAGACGGAGACGAAGGACATTTTCGTTGCGAAGAGATGGCGCACCCTGTGTCGGAATCCATAAGAAGTCGAAATGTAAGCTGTAACGAACACTTTTTTGTTCTGCTTCTGCCGCAACGGTATTAATATCATGAGCCAAACTATCCATCGACGAGATCATTTCATCTGCATCGAGGATCATGGAGTATCTCGTTCTAACCTTGGAATTGGCATAGGTTCGTGCGCGGCCAAAGCCTACAAATTGATGGTCCTCGACGCGGAGATGAGGATATTCTTGTTGCAGATGCTCAAGCAATTGACGTGTTCCGTCCACAGAACCGGTATCGACAACGACGGCCTCTGGAAAGTAAGGGAGATGGTATTCTAGCATGGGAAGTAATCCCCCTGCCGGATTCATCAGCTCATCTCGAACAATCATCGTGAGCGTCGTATCTGAAAGCGCTTGATGTGTAACGGTATCCATTTTTGTTCAAAACAGGTCTTTTTTTATATATTTCTCGCTCGCAAATTGATCTTGGACCTATTACGTCACCGTACGTATTTAGTTTGTCATGGCGGGCACGGCCAATCGGTCTGTCTCGATCTACTGAGCAAAGCAGAGTAGTTATGGTCGGAGAATATCTTTCTAAACATTTTTTCTTCAACCCACTTACACATCAGATATTCTCCGCGAGACAGACGGCCCGCCCGCCGAAGCGGCGTAGCGAACTAAATACGTACCCATTCACCTATATCTTTTTATAGAAGAAATGGTCTCCCGCCTGCATGACGTCGCCGCTCCTCTATGCTACGCAAGGTACTCGTATTTTCCTTACCGGACTTAAGAACAAGATCAAGCCACATCGCTATTATGGGACGGCAGATGATGTTTGTAAGCTAACGGTGGCAGATTGTTGGAATGGGCGTTTTTTTCAGACGTCGACACATAATTTCCCCCAATTTTGGACGCGGGATTTTGGCTGGTGTACGCAATCCTTGATGAAATTAGGACACGAAGAAAAAGTGCATCAAACCTTACGCTATGCACTCAATCGATTTAAACACTATAACACCATTACGACGACGATTTCTCCTGCGGGAAAACCTTTTGATTTCCCTTCTCCTGCCGTCGATTCACTGCCGTGGCTCATCCACAGTATCCGTCTCTCGTCATTTCCTCACTATGAGCATCGTGGATTCCTGAATCTTCAGGTCCAGCGCTTTTTCAAGGATTTTATTAACCCGGTTACCGGGCTGGTCCAGCCAGATTTACAGGTCTCGTCGATGAAAGATTTTGCCGTGAGAAAAAGCTCGTGTTACGATAATTGCATGGTGGGGATGCTTGCTGCGGACCTGGAACAGTTAAAATTAGTCAGCCCATTTGAAAAGTACAATTATCCCGCTCTACTTCAAGAACATTTCTGGAATGGGTCATTCTTTTACGATGATCTTACAAAAAAAGGATATGTTGCGGGGGACGCCAATCTCTTTCCTTTCATAACTGGCTTGATTCGTGATGAGGAGATACTTCATGCTGCCATTCAAGCAATTGAGGGGGCAGGGTTAGCGGAGCCATTTCCTTTACGTTATACCTCTTCCCGACGTCATGTTCATTTTGTCTGGCAAGAGAAGCTGATGCCTAATTATGAAAGTGATACGGTCTGGGCGCATATGGGCCCGTTGTACATTAAACTGCTGCAGCACGTTGATAAAGATAAAGCTGCGCTGTATCGGCAACGCTACACAGAAATGATTGAGAAGGCAGGAAATTACCTCGAAGTGTATACTAAAGAAGGTTTGCCCTATAAGACTCCTCTCTACACCTGTGATCAAGGCTTGCTCTGGGCAGCAAATTATCTTACCCTCTGATTCTGATCGGTCTTCATTGTTCTTGAAAATATAGTTCCGACTAGGGCAATTATTTAAAAGACCACCTCTTCCGCTGGAGTATATGCCTCCTCACATTTCTGTTATCATCCCTGCACATAACGAAGAGAAATACATTCGTCCAACGTTACATAGCCTCAAGAATCAGACGTACCAAGATTTTGAAACCATTATCGTTGCAAATGGATGTACGGATAAAACGGAAGAAATCACGCGAAAGCGTGAAAACGAACGAGTGAAACTAATCATCCTTCCCGTGGCGAATGTCAGCCGCGCCCGTAATTATGGTGCAAGCAAAGCGGAGGGAGAGTTGCTTCTGTTTCTGGATGCTGATACGCAACTTGCACCCGATGCACTGCAGAAGATGAATGAGCAATTCACTGAGGGATATGCGATTGCGACGACAACAGTTAAACCTGATGAAGAGACATTTCCGTTTTCGTTGATCATGACATTAAAATCTCTCTATTTAAAAAATGGGTTATATAAAAGCTGTAGTGGTGCTCTGCTCTGTCGACGTGCCGACTTTGATGCAGTTAACGGTTATGACTCTGGCTTAAATGTTATGGAGCATCGTAAATTGATTATGAAGCTGATCGAGAAAGGGCGTTATCGCTGTATTGATACCTCTGTCACAACATCGATGAGAAGATTAAAAGATTGGGGTCTTGGCAAAGCGGCGCTCTTTTGGCTCACCCAGCGGGTGAAAGATAAAGCTGGGCACCTCCAGGAGAGCGAGTACGAGAAAATAAGATGATTCTCTAGATGATTATCCTAATGAACACGCAAGGGGCGTTCCGCTATTTTCTAAACAGACAAGCTTGTGGTTGATGATACTGTAGGAATTAATGTTTGGATTATCAAATTTTTGTTTGCAACAGACACTTCTGGCAGTATTTTCTGTAAACGAATTGAAATCGCTCAGTGTTCGTTCAAGCTGTCCCTGAATAAGTTTTAAATCCTCTTGTGCTTTTGTCACACTTTCTGACGTCTGCGCTGCCTGTGCTGCGGCGTCTTCATTAATTTTCTGTTGGAGGAGTTTTACACGTTGATCACAGAGTTCAGTAGTATAGGTGTTCTCTGCTTGAAGTTTCGCTTTTTCTGTAAGACAGGTCGTGAGTTCAATATTGCTCTTTTCTACAAGTTGGATCACGTTTCCTGTGAGTGTGTTCTGCATTGACAAGTTTTGTTCTGAGAGATCTAATTTATGTTGCAATGTTTGGATATTCTGTCCCAGTTCTTCGAGGGAGTAGTTGCTATTCTTTGCTTGAAGATAGACACTGTAGCCTTGGATTCCTGGCTTTAGAAAGAACACGACAGCAAGGATGGTTGTGATGAGAAGAAGTATTTTCGTCCAATTCACTTGTTTTCTTCTTGTCTCTAGAGTCACATCCATCAAACGGAGAGTATTCTTCTGAAATATTTATATCTTTTCTTTAGTCCGACTTGATTTTTATCCCTCCAAACATTTTTAAAGAGGCGTACTTCTTGGTTTAAAATCGGAGATGTGGGTAGTTGCTTACCTGAATCCGAATGAGAAAAAAAGTTTTAATGGAGGCAACCATGAGTTTATACAAACATATCAGAACACTATGGAAAAGTCCAAAGCAGGCAATCCCTGCATTGGTCAAAGAACGACTGATTCAGTGGAGAACTGAACCAGTGACGGTAAAGTTAGAGCGTCCAACTCGTCTTGACCGCGCTCGATCGCTTGGATATAAAGCGAAGCAAGGAATTGTTGTTGTCCGCCAGCGGGTTACTCGAGGGGGCCATGTCCGACCCCAGATTAAAGGCGGTCGTCGTCCAAAACGATCTGGAACAAATATGAATCTGCGTAAGAATTATCAGCAGATTGCAGAAGAGCGTGCTCAGAAGAAATTTCATAACCTTTCTGTTCTGAACTCGTATTGGGTCGGTGTTGATGGGAAGTATTTCTGGTACGAAGTGATTCTTGTCGATCCGCATCATCCTGTAATTCAGAGCGACCAACATCTGCAGTGGTTGACAACTCAGAAAAACCAGAGTAGGGTTTATCATGGACAGACCGCCGCAGGAAGAAAAGGTCGTGGATTAGTTCGTTGATTTTTTACATTAAATGTGCCAGAAAGCCTCGCACTTTAGTGCGAGGATGAATGGCTTTCTAGCACATTTATGTCACAAAGTGCGGGGTTGAGAAATCGCTCAATGAAGATAATACTTCATTGG
>JACQNF010000035.1 GCA_016203215.1 Candidatus Woesearchaeota archaeon | reverse complement strand
TCGTTGTTCTTAATCCCTTTTGGTATCATTTTTGTGGTCATGGCATTAAGAGCAAAAGTTGTCTTGTTTGATGATCGTCTTGAATATACGATGCTCTGGACAAAAAGAGTTCCCTACAAAGAAATCAAAAAAATCAGTTTCGCCAAACCACAAACAGCAAGATATTACATCAGCAACCAAGGAATGCCGATCTTTCTCAATTTAGTGACAGTCATTCCGCTGGTCATTGAATATGAACACGAAGGAAAAATGAAGAAGACTAAATTCTCCTCTAACTTCTTCGAAAATGCAGAAGAAATGGTTGGTTTTCTATTAAAGAAAACAAAACGCAAACTGGAAGTAGAATAATCTTGATGATTACTCTGTTTTTCCCTAAGAAAGAGGAACTTTAGTTAAATCATTCGTTCTTTGAACCGCATCGCCTGACGAAACCTTTATAAATAACCCCTTTTTCCAAGATGAACAAGTCCGAGTTCACGCGATTTTAGGGCTTTCAAGTCTTAATAACAGCAGTGTGATTTATTTCTCGGAATTTATGAGACTATGGTAGAAAAACACGCTCCAGAAAAAATGCAGGCAAATTTCAAGCACATCGTACGCGTTGCCAATGTTGATCTTCCGGGAGAAAAGTCTGTTCTCTTCGCGCTAACCAAGATAAAAGGTATCGGCCTGCGATTTGCGAATGCTGCCTGTACAATTGCCAAAGTTCAAAAAGGAGCAAAAATTGGTAACCTGCCTCCAGAACAGGTTGCGGCCTTAGACAAAGTGGTGGCAAACCCTCTTGCACATGGCTTTCCAAGCTGGATGGTCAATCGCAGGAAAGATTATGAAACCGGAGAAGATAAGCATCTGCTCACAGGGAATCTTAATTTCACTCAAGAAAACGATCTCAAGCGGCTGAAGAAAATTAAATCCTTCCGAGGAATGAGACACATCCATGGCCAGCCAACACGAGGACAACGTACACGATCTAACTTTAGGAGAAATAAAGGGAAAGTTGTCGGTGTTGCCAAGAAAAAAGCAGCACCTGCTGCTGGGCCAAAGAAATAGAATATTAACTAAATACAACCTACCATGGGAGACCCAAAAAAATTCCGGAAAAAGTACGAAACGCCGATGCATCCGTGGAACAAAACGGTAATTGAAACAGAACGTGTTCTCGTACGGGAGTATGGCCTCAAGAATAAACAGGAGATTCTCATCGCAAATTCATTTTTTCGACGCTATAAGAACATCGCCAAAAAGTTGATCGCTGAAACGACAAGCCAAGCGGAAAAAGAGAAAAAACAAATTTTAGCTAAACTGGCCGAATATAATCTCCTTCCTCCAGATGCAAGTCTTGATCTCATCCTTGGCTTAGAATTAAAAGATGTCTTGGAACGACGCTTGCAGAGTCAAATCTTTCGCAAAGGGTTAGCCCGAACAATGAAACAGGCTCGACAATTTATCACCCACCGCCATGTTCTCGTTGGAAAAAAAGAGATCACCTCGCCGTCTTATCTTGTTACTCGCGCAGATGAGCATCAAATTACCTTTAAGCAAACATCACCAGTTGCATCGGAAGATCATCCCGAACGCCAGCAAGCGGCTGTTCCTGCTGCGCCTGTTGTAGAAAAAAAAGTAGCCGCAAAAATCGGACGAAAGACATCTGAAGGGAAGAAAGAAAGTAAAACAGAAGAGGCAGCGCCCGTCGCTGCTCTTGAGGAATAACGATCATGGCACGAATGCAGACGATTGAACAAGTAGAACGAGAAGTCGGTCCGCGCGGCAATCAAAAAATGCGCTGGGGAGTCGCTCACCTTCTCTCGACGTATAATAACACAATCGTAACCGTTACAGACATCACTGGAAGTGAAACAATCGCCCGCTCGAGCGGCGGACAGATGGTAAAGTCAGACCGCTTAGAGAGCTCACCGACAGCAGCGATGGGCATCGCCAAGAAAGTAGCAGAGATCTGTCGGGAGAAAGGAATCAACGGGCTTTATATTAAAGTTCGAGCACGAGGCGGACACAACGGTCCAAAGACCCCTGGTCCAGGAGCCCAAGCGGTAATCCGGACACTTTCCCGTGTAGGGATTCGGGTAGGACGAATTGAAGAAGTCACCCCAGAACCACACAACGGCTGCCGGATGAAAGGAGGACGACGCGGACGACGCGTATAAATCACAACTATGACGTTTTCACTCGAAAAAGTAAAAGAAGAGAAGAAAAAGAACAAGCTTCAGGTTCTTGTAAAAGGGAGTTCCGAAGCGTTTGTGAATACGATCAGACGTCTGATCCTTGAAGAAGTGCCGACGCTTGCTGTCGAAGATATCGAGATCAAAGAAAATAATTCGGCGCTCTATGATGAAATGCTCGCGCTCCGCTTAGGATTAATTCCTATTAAAACGGACCTCAAGAGTTATCGCCTCCCTGAGAACGAAGCAGAAGTCACAGAAAAAAGCGCGCGCTGTACCTTACAGTTAAAACTAAAAGCAAGCAAGAAAGGATACGTCTATGCGGGAGAAGCAGAAAGCGCAGATCCTAAATGCATGTTTGTCTATGAAAGTATGCCCGTTGTCAAATTACTGGCAAAGCAGAAAGTTGACGTGACCATGACGGCAGTGATGGGACAAGGTAAAAACCATGCAAAATGGAGCCCGGGATGGGCATATTATCATAAGGAAGGGACTTTAAAAGTTGGGAAAGTAAAAGATCCAGAAACCGTCGCGAGACAATCAACTGACGGTGTGTTTACATTAAAGTCCGGGAAATTAGAACTTAACAAAGAAGCGATGCAAGATTCCATGTTGCTAGAATATTACGCAAGCTTGGATGAAGGTATTACTCTAGAATATACTGACAATATCCTCTTTACCGTTGAAAGCTGGGGACAACTCTCCTGTAAGGAGATGCTTGATACCGCCGCTCAACTCTTAATCGAAAAAACAGAGGCAATGGAGAAAGTACTCTAAGTACTCTAATACAACAATGGCAGTGCGAACAGGTCCAACAAACTATCAATTACAGCTGCTCCTTCAAGAACTGGAGACAAAAGCACGTAGTAGTCCGTTCTGGAAACGAGTTGTAGTCGATCTACAGAAGTCAACTAGACAGCGGCGCATTGTCAATGTCTATAAGATTGAACAATACGCTCGTGAAGGAGAAACAATCCTTGTTCCAGGGAAAGTGTTAAGTGTAGGAGAGTTGCACAAGAAAGTTGCTGTTGCCGCACTTACGTTTTCAAAAGGAGCAGAACAGAAAATCCGTGACGCAAAAGGTTCGGTGCTCTCCATCAAAGAGTTGCTCCTGCAGAACCCAGATGGAAAAAAAGTGAGAATCCTTGGATAAAAATTCAACTTTAGATCAAAATTCAAACATGAAAATCTACAACGGCGAAGGAATGGTACTTGGACGATTAGCTGGATTCGTCGCAAAAGATGCGCTCCTTGGTGAAGAGGTAGCAGTCGTTAATTGCGATAAGATCGTCATCAGCGGGAAAAAGATCGTC
Source organism: Candidatus Woesearchaeota archaeon (assembly GCA_016203215.1). Taxonomy (GTDB): domain Archaea; phylum Nanobdellota; class Nanobdellia; order Woesearchaeales; family GW2011-AR9; genus JACOZP01. The sequence goes on along the minus strand of JACQNF010000035.1, from coordinate 886 downwards.
GTGATGGCAGAGAAAAAACAGCGGTGGAACCGGAGAGGTTACCCGCTGAAGAGTCAGAAAGTCGCACGGGTTTCAGACCGATTTGTCCGCCGCGCGATTCGAGGGATGCTTCCGTGGAAGAATCCTCGAGGAAAAGACGCATTCCACCGAATTCAGTGTCACATTGGCGTTCCTGCAGAATTTCAAGGCAAGCCGACAGTAGAAGTGAAAGTAGCATCTGTGTCAAAATTACCTACGCTCCATTACATTACTGTCCAAGAGGCCTGTAAAGGTCTTGGCGGCAAACGATAAACAGAGAGAAACAAACATAAATAGGTTACAAGCATGAAAGATAAAAACATCCTTACAGAAGGAAAGCGAAAACGAGCAGTTGCAAGAGCAGTTCTTTCGTCTGGTAAAGGTTCTGTGACGGTTAATGGGATCAATCTTCACCATTACGGAGATCCGCTCTTACGCTTACGGATTGCTGAACCACTTACGTTAATTGGTGATGCAGCTCAGAATGTTGACGTTGCCATATCTGTCTTTGGTGGAGGTATCAGTGGTCAAGCCGACGCTGCGCGCTTGGCAATCGCTCGCGCATTGGTAGAGTACGATCCAAAATTCGAAAGTGTCTTTGATGAATACGACCGGTTTTTACTTGTTGCTGATGTTCGTCAGAACGAGTCCTGTAAACCAAACGATTCCAAACCACGAGCAAAACGACAGAAGTCATACAGATGAGGTTACACTGAAAAATGATTATTCCCATTCGCTGTTTTAGTTGCGGTAAACCAGTAGGCCACTTGAAAGAGGAATTTGACCAAAGGGTCCTCGAACGGGGGGAAGAAGTAAAGAAAGTATTGGACCTGCTTGGATTAGAACGATACTGCTGCCGCGCGCTCTT
>JACQNF010000003.1 GCA_016203215.1 Candidatus Woesearchaeota archaeon | reverse complement strand
TCCCCGAGGGGTCAAAAAATTGGGGAATATTTTTTCGCTCGAGGTAGATTTTTTTGTTTAGGGGGTATATTCGGTCAGGTCAAATTCTTGGACCAGATCAGTCACTTTTTCCGTGAGCGCCGGCGCGAGCGGACGTTGGCCCATCAGATTCCACAGAGCTTGCCCCGCAGAAGTATATTGAGGCAAAATCACCGGGAGAATATGTTCTTGGGCCTGATCGAGACAAAGACCGACGAGACCATCTTCGTACCATTGGAGTAAGGTCGTCAGATGAGGGATGGTGCGTTGGGGAGAATCGGTCATGGCATAAAAACTGCCTAAAATAGCTTTCTGCTCTTGACGCGTGAGCGCCAAAAAATTATGAAAAAGACCCATAGGGGAGCCAGCGGGCACGATCAAAAATTTTGAGGTCTGGAGAGGTAATCATGAAGCTGGTACTCATCAGCGAGAAAAACACTTGTTTGAAATGCGCCCGCAAAACCGGATCGCTTTCGGAGACGAATTGATAAAACGCTCGAACGGGGGCGACGCCAAGGACGGGGATGTTATGTGGGACTAGCGCAAAAATTTGAGCCATCGTGAGGGGGGTGAAGTTCATGTGTGGTATTATACACCGCTGGCGGTGAGTTGTCAAGTCGAAAACGCAACGAACCGACAGTGTCTTGAAAGATACGAAGTATCTTGAAAGACACCCTTACGTTGTCTTATCAAGACTGTGCTTGTCTTGGTCCCAAAGAAAAATGTCCCCTGAAAAGATAACGGGATTGTACCATATTTTGTTTTTCGTTGTCAAGGGGTATCGAAAGATTTTTTTCGCCTCGCTAGACAGGTATGGTATACTATCCGTATGAGTTTTGTCTCCCTCCACGTTCATGACTACTATTCTCTTTTAGATAGTGTGGCGAAACCCGAGGCTTTGGTAAAAAAAGCGAAGGCGTTGGGCATGCCGGCCTTGGGGATTACCAATCACGGTCATCTCTTTAGTCACCTGAAATTTTATCAAGCCTGCCAGAAAGAAGGGCTGAAAGCCGTTATTGGAGTGGAAGCCTACGTCAGCCAGGATCATACTCAGAAGGTGAGAGATCAGACCCATTTAACCTTACTCGCGATTAATCAACAAGGGTATCAAAATTTACTCCAACTGGTCTCGAAAGGTTACACGCAAGGATTCTATTATGCCCCGCGGATTGATTGGACATTACTCGAACAATATAGGGAAGGGTTAGTCTGTTTAACCGGATGTTTAAATTCTGAATTTAATAAATTACTTTTGGGCAATCAAGAAAAAGAATTGCAGACGTGGATTCAGCGCGCCCAAAGTATTTTTCAGAAAGATCTCTATTGGGAATTTACTCCCGCCTGTTACGAAACCACAGCCCAAGCAATTGAGTTAGGCGCGAGCATGGCGACGCGGTATCAACTCACACCTATTGCGACTTCTGATGTCCATTATGTGAATCCCGAAGATTATCAACTTCGAGATATTGTGTGGAATATTCGAGATGGGCTAACGTTATCTGATCCGAAAGCTCGTCATGACACCGTCAAAGAATATTATCTCATGGGCGCGGAAGAGGTCAAAGAAAAATCCCAACGTTATCAGATCAAGCCGGCTCTTGTGGAACAAGCGTTGGCTTCTACGATGGATATTGCTTCGCGGTCGAATGTGATTTTACAATCGCCTCAATACTTAGTCGTCCAATTCTGTGCACAGCCCGAACAAGAACTTATCAAACGTTGTGAACAGCACCGGAGTCGTCTGCGATTAGAGAGCGCCGTCTATCGAGAGCGCCTGCAGATGGAACTCGCCGTCATTCAACGGATGGGCCTGGCCAATTATTTTCTCGTGGTGCAAGATGTATTAGAATTTTGTCAACGAGAAAAAATTATGACGGGTCCAGGACGCGGATCGGCCGCTGGATCTTTAGTGTGTTATGTGTTGGGAATTACGAAAGTAGATCCGGTAGTCCATGGACTTTTGTTTGAACGGTTTTTGAATGCGGGGCGGGCGGATAGTTATCCTGATATTGATACGGACATTGCTCACGAAGATCGTGATCGGGTGGTGGCCTATCTCAAAACACGGTATGGGTCTGATCGGGTGGCTCAAATTATTACGTTTAGTTCGATGGCCGCGCGGGCGGTCTTAAAAGATGTGGGGCGGACCTTGGGGAAAACGGCCGAAGAAATGAATGCGTTGACCAAACTCATTCCCTTTAAAATTGATGGGGCGCCCATTCAGTCGTTGGAACAAGTGATGGAACAGGCACCCGAGATTCAAGAACAAATTAAGGCGTATCAAGAGACCTTTGATCTCGCGCGCCAATTGGATAAAACCCCCCGCCATGCGTCTGTTCACGCTTCCGCCTTGCTCATTACGCCCCAACCCATCGACCAACTTGCGCCCTTGTATCGTGACCCCAAATCTGATGCCGTGGTGTGTGGGATGGATATGTACGATTGCGAAACTCGGAAGCTCTTGAAGTTTGATTTTTTGGGATTGAAAACATTGTCCGTAGAACAACGTACGCTCGCACTGATTGAACAACATCATCAGAAAGTGTTTGATCTCAATAATCTCAATCTCCATGATCCTCGCGTCTGGGATCTTTTTTGCCAGGGACATACCGTGGGGACCTTTCAAACCGAAACGCCCGTGATGCAACATTTATTGAAAAAAATTCAACCCAGAAGTTTGCAGGAATTGTCAGTGGTGAATGCGCTCGATCGCCCAGGCCCTCTGAATAAAGGCATGGATACGTTATATACCAAACGCAAGCGAGGTCAAGAACCCTTGCATCCGATTCACGAAAGTATTGAACACATCTTAAAGCCCACTTATCAAACACTTATTTATCAGGAACAGGTCATGCAGATTGCGGAAGTGTTTTCAGGCTTTAGTAAGAACGATGCGGACGTGCTCAGAAAAAGTATGGGCAAGAAAAAACGGGAGCTGGTGCTGAAGATGAAAGAACAATTTATCGAAGGCGCCGTCACGCTTGGGCGGCCGCGCGAGGTTGCCGAACATTTGTTTACGCTGATCGAAGAATTTTCTGAATACGCGTTTAACATGTCACACTCTTTAGCGTATAGTTTGATTTCATACTCGACAGCGTATCTCAAAGTGCATTATCCGTTAGAGTTTATGTGCGCCACTCTCAATGTCTTTGCCAATGACCAAGAAGAAATGGCGAAGTATCTCCAAGAATGTCGTCGGATGAAAATTGCGGTGCTGCCTCCCGACATTAATGTGAGTGCGGTCGAATTTACCATCGAAGGGACGGGGATTCGATTTGGTTTCTCGGCGATTCGTGATATCGGGACAGAAGTGTCATCGGAGTTGATGACGGCGCGACCGTACACGACCATTGAAGATGCGCTCACGCGATGGCCGGTGAATAAAAAAGCGGGGAAAGCCCTCATTTTTTCTGGCGCCATGGATCGTTTGCATCGTGGACGCAAAGGGTTGTGGGAATTTTACAGTGAAGAAAAAAAGAAAAAACCCAAGAAGCCGAAGACAACAAAACCCAAAAGCAAAAAAGCCAAATCCCAAGAGGCATTATTTGAGATGAAAGATTTGGGAGGTGTGGTCATGCCAGAGGTTTCAACGGTCACCATTCCCATGACCCAAGAATCTCCCATTGTCGAAGCTCTTCATGAAAAAGCCTATTTGGGGGTCTATGTTCAACAGCATCCAGTGGAATGTTTGCCGCCGGCGAGCCAGAAATTGCCGCATCAAAAAATTGGGGGACTCCAGGGACAAATTGATATGGTGCAACGGGCTGAGGTGACCATCCGGGGGATGATTGAACGCACGAAGTTGCGCGTGACCAAAAAAGATCAGAAACCCATGATGTCGGTCTGGCTCTCCGATGAGACGGGGACGATGGAAGTGGTAGTCTTTCCCAAATTATTTGCTCAGGCGGAAGACGCTTTGGGCGTGGGAAACATGGTGCGCATGAGTGGGAACATTTCAGAACATCAGTTGTTGGCCAAGACTTGTCAATTGCTTGTGGGAGCGCCAAAGACTTGACAATGAGAAAAAGTATGGTATAATAGACGGGTGACGTTCAGACTGCTCTGCGTTGGGGTTGGAGAGGGGGGTGGCCGTTTAGCCCAAGCCTTTGAGCCCTTTGGTTACACCACCGCGGCGATTAACACGAACAAGGAAGATCTTGATGGATTAGAAGATATTCCCCAATCTCAAAAGTTGCTGTTAAAAATTTCTCAAGGCGGGACCGGCAAAGACCCTCTCTTGGTGAAAGAAAAACTCTTAGACGTTGCGCACCGCACCGTATTGAGGAATTTTTTAGAACAACTGATTAAATCCCAACCTGATCCCGCGTTAGTGTATGTCCTCTTGTGTGTGGGCGGTGGAGGGGGCAGTGGCTCGGGATTATCTAGTACCGTATTGGATATTGTTCTTGAGTTACAAGTACCGGTGGGCATGATCTATTCCTTGCCGAGTCGGGACGAAGATGTGGAAACAAAGAAAAATGCTATTAGTACCTTCCAGGATATTTACAATAGCAAGGCGGTGAACGCCACCGTAAGTCCTATGATTTTGGTCGACAATGAATTTATGGATCGCCAGGGGATTCCCATTCGTGATTTTTACAAGATTGTGAATCATAAAGTGGCCGACACGGTCCATCAGTTTAATTCATTCGCCGCATTACCTTCCAAATATTACAGCGCGGTGGATACATTGGATTTTGGTCGCTTGTTGGGGTTGGGTGGGGTATGTGGGTTTGGCAAATTGCGGATTGTGGATCCGACCGATTTTAATCTGATCAAAGAAATGATGAGTCATGATTTATTTGTCCAGGGCGTGAATATTCAAAGTGCCAAAGGTGCGGCGGTGATTATTCAGGCCCCAGAATTTATTCTCTCCGATCAAGTGATGTCGGATTGTATTAATTTTTTGTTTGAAGAAGTCAGTCGGATTGTCCAGGGCGGATTAGTGTTTCGTGGAGTCTACGAAGATAATACCTCGAAAGAGTTTAGCGTGTATCTGGCGTTTAATGGGATGACCTATCCCCAAAATCGCTTTAATCAGATGTGGCAAGATATTCGTCAGGGGCATGCGGCCGCGGAAAGTAAAGCCAAACGCTTTGATGAGATGACCTATACGGTGCCCCCGACAGTACAAGACAGTCAGACCTTTCAGAAAGTGCAACAACCTCGGATACTAGGATCGACGAAGACGGTCGTGTGCGATAACTGCAAACTTAATCCAATCACAAAACTTCGAGTCTACAATGGGTTTGGTCCCACGTATTTTAAATTTGGCTCTTGCCCGCGGTGTCGTGGGACGGGGAAACTCGAGATGGGTATTGTATGAAATTTCGTCCGTACCAAGAAGCAATGATGAGACAACACGGTATTACGCCAGAAGAGATTTATACAAAACTTCCCGACCCGGCATTGCGTCGACGGATGCATCCAGAAAAGATCGATGTGTGGGTAGATAAAATTTTGGAAGAACTCATGACCAAGCGAGGGGCTCTTGAAAATTGATGTGACCAACAAAGAGAAGAAAAAATTTGAAATTGAATTTACTGACCCCGTGGGATGTTTGGTGCATCCGGAAGGGGGAGAATTGTTATCTCAATGTTTTCATAAACATTACCCCCCACGTTTTCCAGAATGTATTATTACCTGTCTTAAGAAAAATGCTCACGTCGTGTATCCATTTTCTGAATATGGTACCCGCATGAAAGTGTTTACCACCAAGTCCGAAGAACGAGGTCTCATTGAAGTGTTGCCCGTGACCAAAGTTCTTCCTTCCAACCCCTAATACCAACTAAGTAGCAGTCCTGAGCGACTCATTCCGAAGGAGGAGTGTGTCGAAAGTTTTTCGTCCGAATCCCCAGGTGGTCATTAAAGACGCCGAAGGGCTAATTCAGTATTTAGGATCCTTTATTGATTTTTTTATTAGTCGCCATATTCGCGCGACCATCCATCATCCAGATGTCCGTCAAGAGGTGTCCATGGCTCTTTTCTTGATTTGGCAGAAATATCAGGCCGGCGAGATTAACTATCTCACCGTTCGGTACACAAAAGCAACGGTACGAAACACCGTGATGTATTATATTCGTTCCCAAGGCAATCAACTGAATCAAACGGGTTTGGCACAGGGTTCTCCGAGAGTTGAACATATTGAACACAAAGATGTTATGGATTTACTCTGTTTACCCAGCGAGGAACGTCAACGGGAGATCAAAAGCGCCCAATCTCGAATCATGGGGGAGCTTTCGCCTCGAGAATTACAAGTTTACGATTTAATTAATGAGGGATATACTCAGCAAGAGGTGTGTCGTCGTCTCACTCTTGGGTTTCATCAATACACAAAAATACGTCTCAAAATCAAAGAATTATTCAAAAAATACCTTTAAATAGCATGGAAATGTCATTTTTTGCAATAGGGTTAATGTGAGGAAGAGATCGGTTCGTTTAAATCTCGAAGAAGGAGATGACCCCTCTCTAGGGAAGGCGTTACAAGACAAAGCTGATCTCTTGTATGCGAAATTATTGGAGCGGGGCCAAGTGTTTTCCTTGCCCGAAGAGCAGGCCCTCTTTTTAGATCGGTTGCGCTGCTATGTGAAGGATTATCCAGGCCTGAATGTCTCTTCGGATCTGGACAATCTCTTTGCCATGATCACGGAAACGATTACCCAATTGCGTATTTTAAAAATTACCCAGGAAACCGGGGCACCTTTGCCAGAAGCCTATACCGATAGCATTGCCCGGTGGAACAAGATTGCGATTTCTTTAGCTGGCCGTCGGATTGATCGAAAAAAGATGCCAGACAAACAAGAGGATTTTCGTCGGATCATGGAAGAGGTGTTTTCCAATAATGCGTCGGTGTTAACGGAGCAAGACAAAGGGATGGCCGAGGAAGAGGCTCAATTTGATCAAGAAAAAGCGAAACGGGATGAGGCGTTGGGATTAAAGCATGAGTAATATGAATTTTGCGTCAGAGCGACTAAAGGAACAGATTGTAAGCAAGATTCATTTGTTTCGTGCTATGCCCGTGATGGCCACGAAAGAATTGTTGGAAGTGGATTTACCGCCGGTGCAACGGAAGATTATTCGCCATACGTTTGATCGATCATTTATGGTGAACAGCGCCAGTCGGGGGATTGGCAAAACGTATATGGCGGCGGTGCAAGCGTTACTCGTGTGCATTTTGATTCCGGGGTCGCGTGTGTTGGTGGTGGGCCCCACCTTTCGTCATGCCAAACTCATATTTTCTGAAATTGAGCGCATTTTGGAGCGATCAGCGAAAGCGTCAATTTGGTTGAAGAAACCACCGGTGCATCTGGCCGATATTTGGCGAGCGGATTTTATTACGGATTCATTCGTGGTCGCGGTGCCACTCGCGGCAGAGTCAACATCATCGATTCGTGGTATTCGTGCGCACATCATTCTTTGCGATGAGGCGCCTCATATTCCGGCCGATACGTTTAATCTTGTGCTCACGCCGATGTTGTCAACACATCGAGAACCCATGATGCAGGTACGGAAGATTGAACAATTGAAGAAAATGATTCAACAGGGCAAAGCCACGAAAGATGATTTAGAGACATTGAATA
>JACQNF010000051.1 GCA_016203215.1 Candidatus Woesearchaeota archaeon | reverse complement strand
TTCTGGGTGTGCACAAGAAAAGACGAGCGACCAGCCCACTATCCTTCTAGAACAAGAAGATGGGGGAGTGAAAACAAATACAGAAAACAATGAAGAAAACAGCGACTCCTCCGTGCTGATTACCGAAGAACACAAAGAGAAGACGCAGGTGGATTGGAAAACATTTCCGCTCAAGGACGTACGAAGTGGAAAAACATTCACGATCAGCGACTTTACGGGGAAAATAGTGCTCCTCGAAAGTTTTGCCGTGTGGTGCCCCATCTGCACAAAACAGCAAAAAGAGCTTCAAAAGTTCCATGAGGAAATAGGAGATTTGGTCATTTCCATCTCACTAGATACGGATCCAAACGAAGATGAAGAAACAGTACACCGCGCCCTGCAAGAGAGAGGATTTGATTGGCGATTTGCCGTTTCGCCGCCAGAACTGACAAAAATATTGATCTCGGAGTTTGGTTCAGTCGTGGTGAATGCGCCGAGCGCACCGGTGATTCTGGTCTGTAAAGATCAAACATCTCGGCTGCTTGGTCGAGGAGTAAAAGATGCTGAAGAATTGAAAGAAGAAATTGAACGAGGCTGCTAAGATGGGAATCGTCGATTTTTTCAGCTCATTTTTTCTCGGACTGCTAACGCCGTTAACAGCAGTGTGTGTTCTTCCTTTGTATCCTGGCTTTCTTGCATATATGGCCCAGCGATTTTCAGGAAAAGTTACGAGAAAACATTACGCGATGCTCGGATCATTGATCACTCTTGGCGTGATTATGTTCATGTTCCTCGTCGGCATTCTTTTCACCACCGTGTGGCAAGTTTCACTCACGAACATTATCGGTATCGTTTCACCCATCGCATTTAGCACTTTAGCGATCGTGAGTATTCTCCTGATCTTGGATGTTGATCTGGGAAGATTCATCCCAAAAGCAAAAGTACGGATAATCCAAAACCCCATTGCCAGCGCGTTGATCTACGGTTTTTTCTTTGGCGCGATTGTCATCCCCTGCAATCCAGGATTCATCGCCGCGTTCTTTGCGCGCGCACTCTTGTTTGACAACCCCGTCACAAGCATGATCCACTTTCTCCTCTTCGGTCTGGGATTAGGTTTTCCTCTCCTCTTGTTCTCTCTCCTTTCGGCGCGATGGAGCACGACGATCATTTCCTTTGCAACAAAACATAAGACTGCCATCAATCGGAGTGCAGGGATAATCATGCTGGGAATTTCGCTTTATTATCTTCTCTTTGTGTTTCAAATCCTAGGGGCTTTGTGAGAAGCCAGATGCGGGGTCTTTTGATTTTTCATCTAAAAGGGTATCGTGAACAGAAGTGTCAAAATTTAACGAGGGTAACTTTTTAAAATACCGTCCTTTTTGAACAGTTATGTCAGGATACATCAAGTATAATGGAGAACACAGAGAAATCTCACATCAATGGGGAGATATTTATCTTTGTGGAGATGAGTACCGAATAGGAGACCCTTTAAACGGCGTTCCAATTAAGAGTTATACAAAACACGGGACCATGTTACGTTATTTGTTAGAACATATCGGTGAAAAAATCTCTTACGAGGAATTGGGAGACATTTCTGGTTCAAAAGATCCTCGGGGGATGATGGTTTCTCTAAAATGCCAGATGAGAAGTTCTCAAAAATTCCGGTTTGTGAAAAGACCAACGAGTGATGGGAGCTGTGTTAAGCTAGAAGAGAGAGTGTAGACTTCTAAAATTTGGACCATTTTTCCACGAGAACTTTTATATAAAAACCCCTCTTCTGACTGCCGATGAAAACGATCTATCTCGACTACGCCGCCGCGACGCCTCTTCGGCATGAAGCTGCCGCAGCAATGAAGCCATTTCTGTCAGAGAATTATGCTAATCCAAGCAGCATCCATGCTGCCGGAAGGAAAGTAAGGGATGTGGTAGAGAAGGCAAGAGCAAAAATTCAAACCATAATCAATGCAAAAGACGCATCCGAAATCATCTTCACCGGAAGCGGTACGGAAAGCATCAACTTAGCGCTGAAAGGAATCATGCGCTTCTATCGAAAACAGGGAAACCATCTGATTACGACAAAGATAGAACACAAAGCCGTGCTCGAGACCTGCGCATACCTCGAGAAGTACTGCGGGTGTAAAGTGACGTATCTTGACGTTGATGCAACAGGAAAAGTCAATCCGAAGGATGTAGAAAAAGCAATTACCTCTAAAACCATCCTCATCTCCATCATCTACGCCAACAATGAGATCGGCACGATTCAGCCGATGGCAGAAATTGCGGCAATTGCCAAGAAACATCGTATTTTTATCCATACAGATGCCTGTCAAGCGGCGGGTCAGCTGCTGATTGACGTGAACACCCTCGGCGTCGATCTGATGACGATCAATGGGAGCAAGATCTACGGTCCAAAAGGCAGCGGGTTCTTATATATCCGAAATGGAATTAAGCTTATCCCTCTGATCCACGGCGGCGGCCAAGAATTCGGTCTCCGGAGCGGGACGGAAAACACGGCGGGGATTATCGGGTTAGCATCTGCGTTAGAGTTAGCTGAGCGTGAACGAAATCGTGAAACAAAAAGACTACAAGAATTACAAAAGTATTGTATTCACAGACTCGTAACGGAAATACCTTCGTGTCGATTAAATGGTTCACCTACAGAAAGACTTTCGAACAATATCAATATCTCGTTTGCCAGAATCGATGCGGAAACAGTGATCAAAATGCTATCCGCGCAAGGCATCTTCGCCTCCGCCGGAAGCGCCTGCACGGCAAATACCATGACGATCAGCCACGTTCTCCAGGCGATCGGCGTGCCACGTGATTTTGCCCAAGGAACGATCCGACTGACACTGGGAAAAGAAACGACGAAAAAAGAGCTTGATCACGTAATCTTACGATTAAAAGAAGACGTAAGTGCACTGAGGAAAAGTACGTTGAAAAATAATAGTAGTAATAATACATCGAGGAGATAAGATGGGCAAGAAAATGCTCGAAAAGCATTAAATAATGAAACAAACCCATTTCCCCACCACTAATTTTATATATCCTGTTCTCCCCTAAGGCGTTATGGAAGTCGGTGGTCAAGCAGTCATTGAAGGCGTGATGATGCGCAACAAGGAAAAGTTCGCTGTTGCTGTCCGGCTCCCGAACGGTGAAATCAAGATCAAGAAAGACAAGTCAACCTATTTTCCAAAGGTGTTCAACATTTTTTTTCTCCGCGGGATCGTCGGATTGGGATATACAATCTACGACGGCGTCCGTGCGCTCAGCTGGAGCAGCAGCCAGCAGCTGCAGGAAGAAGAAAAAATAACGAAGAAAGAACTTATCGCCACAATTGTTGTCTCCCTGCTTTTTTCAGTACTTATTTTTGTTGTTCTCCCTTTCTTCAGCGCCCACCTCTTATTTCAGGACGGGGTCCTGTTTAACCTTGTAGACGGAATCTTTCGGGCAATCCTCTTCCTTGGCTATCTCCTTGCAATTTCGTCGATGAAAGACGTGAAGACGCTGTTCCAATATCATGGCGCAGAGCACAAATCCATTTATTGTTACGAACAGAAAAAGGAATTGACGCTTGAAAATGTAAAAACCTGTTCGCGGTTTCATCCGCGGTGTGGCACAACGTTTCTATTCATCATCGTTCTTCTTTCCATCGGCGTCTTTTCGTTCATAACCGGCCCGTGGTGGGTCAAGCTGACGGGAAGACTGCTTCTCCTCCCAGCAATCGCAGGGATTGGATATGAAATCATTAAACTCAGCGGTCGATACCACCACAATCCTTTCGTGAAAGCGCTCATCACACCCGGCCTCTGGCTGCAACGGATAACCACAAAAGAACCGACGGATAAACAACTTGAAGTGGGCATTGCCTCATTAAAAGCAGTGCTGGAATAGGCCTGTAAACCGCAAAATAGTAACTCAAAGCGAGAATATTTTATAAACGACTTGCCAATAATCATCCATAATGAGAAAAGGATTATATTTATTCTCGGGTGCAACTTTTGGGCTTATTTCTGCGATAAGCTTTACACAATACTTCAACAGACCCAATGTTCCGGAGACGGACTTGCTCCAGAGCGTTTCAGCATACGTTCGACAGTACGACTGACAAGATCCAAAAGAAGTGTTGGATTACGCCCAGAGAACAATTCACATCATAGCTCAAGAAAGCCCAGATCTTCAAGGAATTTCGAGTTTAGAAGAAAAATTGTCAACAGCAAAAGAAGAAGTTGGAACTCTACAGTCTAGAGGCTCGCAACAAACGCTATTGGAAAATATGGGAGATAACATGGAAGAGATTTCTGAGAGAAATAATAAAGAATCGTTAAACCTCTGGTCAGGTATTTTAACCGGCATAGCATCTCTGATGTATTTGAACTATCCTCGTACCCGGAAGAGAAAAGAAAACTAGCGGGGTATCAATCCCAGAAATGACCCCGCGACTCTCTCACCGAAAAAGGATGATCTGATACCCATATTTGTCAACATCTTCCTGCGGCCAGAATGAAACGTCTTTCGTCTTAAAAACGTACGTAATCTCTTTCTCGATAATACGTCCCGTGAATTCTTTTTTTAGAGAATCCCATTCACGCAAGACAAGAACATCTCCTTCGCGGCACGTCCAATCTGCGAGACGAAGTTCAAACGTCTTTTTCCCTTCAAGAATCTTTTGAAAATACTCGGGCAAAACTTTCTTCTCGTGCTTCATCTAAAGCCAGGAAGAATCACTACTTATAAAGATTTGGCAGGACTTCCTCTCGTAAATGACTCATCCGTCGTTCAACAGACGCATAAAAATCAAGACTTGGCTGACGTTCAAATCCGACCTTAAATGGAGCGGTTTTGCGTTCTTCCATAAATCGAAGGTGGTGAAGAAGCGTCGGCAGTGCCGGCCTGGTCATCTCCTGATATTGAATCAGCTTTTTATGAGATGAACTGACTACCTCCCCGACATTATTTTTTGCGGCGTGATAAATTAATGCATATAATTCCTGTTTAGAAACTAATCCAGGCAAATCGCGACGCAACTGTCGAGCGATCTGCTCATCATAGCCGCCTTCCAAGGGATGCTTGACGAGCTTATCATAGGTATCAACCCCGTCGATGACAAATAAACCAAGGAAAGCGGAACGCGCATTTACTTCACCTGCGTGTTTATATAATTCCCCTGCCGTGATAAAAGCAGCATCATCAGATGTGCCTAAGCCCTTTTTCTTTCGAACATAGACTGTTTCTGCACGAGGATTGCTGCTGTCCGTAAAGATGCCTAACTCTTTCATTTCTTTCCATACCGCAGGAGTTACTTCTGAATTTGCTAATTCTTCCACGGCAAACGGACGCCATTCGATGAGCTTATCGACGTCTACAATCACCGATGTTCCGCCGCCGATGATTAATTCTCGATCATCAATTGTGGTGTGGCAATATTCTTTTGCGGCATTTTGCCTCCACTCAAAATTATCCATCAAGCCTAAGATCATCCCTCGAAAAACATATTCGGGATTAACAACATGCTCACGCAAGAATTCCACGCCCAACAGAGGCCGACCACTGAGAACGAGCCGATCGACCTTGCCCTGTTTTGCAACCTCAATCCACTCTTGGACATCGTCGATCACATCCTGCCGCTGCTGCTCTATTTGCTGAAGATTTAATCCTGCTGCAAGAACAATATCACTCAGTGTCGCTTGAGGAAACTGCGCTCGCGCTTCCCAAAATGCCTTATGTTTCGCTTGCGCATGACCAAGAACACTCTGCACTAACAACGCATCTTTCATCTCTTCCTGCAATGAAAGCCGCACTTTCTTGGTTTCAGCAAGATCGCGCTGGACTACATTTCGGAAAAACGGCTCATCCGGAGTTGCGAGATAGATTTCTGGACGAACTTGCTCAAGCATCTTTTACCGATCGTGAATAATCTTATAAACATTTCGAGGACAAGGAATATGAAGTATATGCCTAATGGACTACTGGACGACACTGCTCACGTGCCCCTCTTTCTGAATGCGGATTACCTTCTCCACAAAACTCTCGATCTTTGATTCATGAGAAACTAAAATGGTCTGCTGCAAGCCAAGACGTTCCAAAACATCTCTCATCTTATCTAACTGTTCTGCGCTAAATCCATCCGTCGGCTCGTCGAGAACAAGCAAGTCCTTTGTCTGGATCGTGTGCACAACGTCGCTGATGACACGATTCAACGCCAAGCGATAGGCAAGGGCCGCGGATGTCCGCTCTCCTCCACTGAGATGCGCAAACGAAATTTCATGGCCGTTCTGCTCGATAACTGGCGTGAACAGATCATCGATCCTACCACTGGTCTGCTCATCATCGATAAGCATCGCAAACCATTCTTGAAAACATTGATTGAAGAGACGATGCGCTCGCACCATCACATGCTTCTCGATAGTGTATGTCAAATTAATAAAAAACTCTTCTAACCAATGATGGATCTCCCGAAGACGGATCAATCGTTCTTGTTCTCGAGTCAATGACACAACTTGTTCCGTAAGCTCATCAAGCTGTCGAGTGACAAAGTCCCTCTTCGTGGTCAGCTGCGCAACGCGAACGGAAGCATCACGCTCTTTCCCAAGCAATTCGCTCATCATCGTTTTCTCTTTTTCGAGCAGAGGGAGGATACTTTCTGCAGTGGCAACCATCTGTTCGAGCTGGACAATCTCCTGTTGATACTGAATCGATTTTCGGGAACATTCCTCAGCAAGCTGCTGAAGTTCGGATTGCTGTTTCAGCAAGTATTCCTGACGCAGAAGAAGCTGCAGCTGCTGCTGTTTCTCGGAAATGCTTCGCGAGAGCGCATCAGTGTTGTTCACGGTCTCAAGTTCCTGCAATTCTTGACTCCGACGATTATTCTCTTGAGCATAGCTGCGTAGTTCTTCCCGTTTCTTGTCCAGCACCTCTTGTTTTCGGACAAGTTGGGCTAATTCCCCTGCAAGCTTGGCAAGCGTATTCTCTTTCTGAAGAAGAGCATCGATCTCCCGCAGAACTTCTTCACGCTGCAGCCAGACTGTTGCACGTCGTTTCTGCAATTCTCCGAGGATCAGTTCCGCCTGACGGATCTTGTGTGCTTCCTGTTCCGTGATCCTGTGCTTATGGTCCACAGCAACTTGCTGCAAGCACGTGGGACAGGTGTCGAGATGAGCAACTCGTTCCTGCATCTCTCGTGATTGAGCCAACAATGTTTGATTCTTCGTGATGAGCGCTTGTGTTTTTTCGAAGAGGTCTTCAACTTGACGCTTCCGTTCAACAAGGCTTGTCTTTCCCGCCACTACCTGAGAGAGCAAGCCGTAGGTTTTCTGTTTTTCCTCAAGATGTTGTATCTCTGTTTGAAATCCCTCGACTTCGGAACGAAGCTGAGAGATCTGTTTTTGACAGAACATGATCTTCTCGTTCAGGCTTACCTTTTTTTGCAGGTGCTCTTGCTTTGTTTTCTCCAAGAGCTGAATTTCTGCCGTGATCGTTTTAGCGACGATCTCTTCCGGCAACTTTATTTCTGCGAGCGCAGGGGTGATTTGTTCCTGTTTTAGAGTCAACTGCTCTTTACGAAGTTCATTATCTTTTAATAACGCTTTGAGCGCAGAGAGCCGCTGGGTAACTTGATGTACCTGTTGGTATTTTTGTTCCAACACGAGGACCTTCTCCTGTTGTGCCTGAAGATGTTCTTTCAGCTGACGTGCGTCCTTTTCCGCTTCTTCTCCCGCTCTGCTTAGAAGTTCTTTTTCCTCGTGGTTTTCTCTGAACTTTTGTCGGTACTGTTCCAACGGTTCTGTTTTTGCTTTTAACCCGGCTTGAGCAACACGAAGACTTTTGAGATACAACAGGGTGTTTTCCCTTATTGTGCTGTACTTATCCACATTAAACACTTTTCTCAATACCTGTAATCTTATTTCGGGATCGTCTTGCAGAATGAATTTCATCTCCTCCTGCGGGGTGTAGACCGTGTAACGAAAAATATAGTTCTTGTTCTTCGTCAGTAAGTCTTCAGGGTAGCCGAGAAGCGCCAGAACCTCTGCTTTCATCTCTACGGGGGTGAGTTCCTTTGTGACGTTGTTAACGATAACTTCCCCTGCCATCTGCTTGATGGTATCTTTCTCTTTCTTGATATAACGAGTGATGGTCACATCCTTTCCCGGCAACTCAAACACGAGAGAAACCGAGGCGCTTGTTGCGCCCTTACGTAAGAGCAATTCGACAGGAAGATCTGACCGAGAAGCACCAAATAGCGCAAATTCTACCGCAAAGAGTAAAGAGGATTTCCCGGAACCGATGTCTCCCGCTAAGAGAATTGAACCCCTGGGAAAGACTACGGTTTCATCAACATAAGAACGAATATTACGAAGCGTTACCTCTTTTAAGATCATGGCCTCGTATTCTCAAAATTGCTTTATAGATTTTTAGGGATTCGAATATATCTTTTTTGCAGAGGGAATGCTTATTAAGAAGAATTCTCGGTCTTGTTTGTATTAAGTTCGCCGTCGCGGCGGGCAAGGCCAAGGTGGTCTGTCTCGAACTACTGGGCGAAGCAGAATAGTTAGTGTCGGAGAATAGGCAGTTAAACAGGTTATGTGCATTTGTTAGGACAACGATATTCTCTGCGAGACAGACGGCCAGCCCGCCGAATCATCGTAGCGAACTTAATATGTACTCGGTCTTTGGAAAAGAACGCTACAGACAGAAAAAGGAGGAGGTTAGATTATGGCAGCGAAATCAATTACGGAACTGTTAGGGAAGAGCATCGGTTTTTTCGATCCGATGAATGGAGGGAAGACGGAAGCGCTTGTGTTCCAGATGAATCGCGCTCGCTATGAGAGCTTTAACGTCGTTGCATATAATCATTCTTTGAACACCCGTGAACGAGATGCCCTCGTGATCAACGGCAAAGATCCATTTCCCGCAAAAACCGTCTCTTCGATAGAGGAGTTAGAAAATGATCTTACCCAAAGAATACGACGCCATCAAAAGTATACAGCAAGCCGTTCTCGATTAGGAACAACCGTTGACATGGACGGCATCCCCCAACAGCTGGGTTATCCTCTTCGGGTAGTCGGCATCGATGAAGCCAATCTCTTCACGCTCACTCCCGATGATGCCCAAAAGATGATCTCTTTTCTAGATAAAGCAAGGGAACAAAAGATAGCTGTTTTTCTTGCAGGATTGGAATATGATTTTCGTCACCTTCCTTTCGGATATATCCACGATGTTTTGCCTTACGTTGATTATCTTGAAGCGCATAAGCCAAAGTGCATGGCTCTTAACGGAGAAGATAAATGCACGAATGACGCAGGCCATACTCAGCGTCTGTGGTCGCTTCAATTTGCCCAAGAACAGGGTCTAAACGCCTATTTCGAGGAGAGTCACCTCTTTAATTTTGTGGATAAAGACCTACGGCATGTGTTTGGCGAATATGTCCCGGCTCCTTTTTTTGATACAACAGTCAGGATCGAAGAGACGAAAGATGGGAGAATAAAGTATCTCCCTGTCTGCAACACGTGCGCGAGAGTCCCATTTAAAGAGGAAACATTTCAGATTTATGACCAGCTTCTTCAAGGAGATGCCACATACGGTTTTCTGGGAGAACCAGAATTAGCAAGTGCGATACTTCTCTTTCTGGAGTTCGAAGAACCGACGCCATGGGCAGAACGCGACGACAAAGGTGTTCTTAAACCCGTCCCGTTATACCGTCATCGCTCAGGAGGATATGCAAGGGGCAGGTAGGTTTTGTGGTAATTGTTTAGCCTTCAGCGGTCGCTCGTCGAGCCACGCCAGGATTTTGATACTGCTTTAAAGCAACAAGTGGTTAAAAATAGGCGTGGAACTAATTTTTAGAACAATACCCCCGCTCGACGAGCATAATTGACCGCGCTGAGCTAAACAATTATGTTTTGTGGAAATGCTTTTAAACCAAGCGTATCTCCTCTCTAAAATGGAAGAACCAACTGTCCTCGGCGTCTGGCACACTATTCGCAGTCCAGATTATCAAAAGACGATGGATTACCTTAGAACCACGATCCAATCTCAAGACAGGGTGAGTGTGGAAAGCCCTTACAGTTTAGAGAAAATTTTGAATGAAATAACGGCCAAGAAAATATATGTCTCTCCGAACGACCAATTTCTGCATAACCTCTGCATCCTTTTGGCCGAGCAGGGTGCTTCCATCACTCCCGTAGAAGATATGAAGTTATACAGACAACGGGGAATATTAAGACAGTGTTACATGTTTGAAGGAGAAGAAGAGTTAGAGAAACATAAACATTGGCAAAGACTGTCTATCTGGAGCAGCATCCGGCTTCTCGAACTCGCCCAAGAAGCGCAGAGTGATTACCTCATCTGTGGAGTATTCCACGCATACGATCTTCAGAAAATGGGCTATCCTCACGTACAGATGGTCTCAGAAATCCCTCCCGAATGGAAAGTGACGGAAGACGAATGGATTCAGAAATTTGGGAAGAAATTGGGATAGAAATTCTCGAAAGAAAATAGGGATGTCGCTCACAAGTAGTAGATAAAGTATATAAGCCAACATCGCCTTCTCAGAAACATGTCCTTGATCCGTGATATCCGCGCCCGAGAGATTCTTGACTCGCGAGGAAAACCTACGATTGAAGTTGCGGTCTACACCAATAACAACAGTAGAGGCATCGCCTCCGTTCCCTCGGGCATCAGCACGGGTACACACGAAGCGAAAGAACTGCGCGACAAAGGAAAAAGGTACCACGGTCTCGGCGTGCGCAAGGCGGTCAGCATCGTCGAAACGATCATTAAACCGCTTCTCTGCGGGATAGACCCATCTCGTCAGCGGGAAATCGATTCTATCATGATCGAGAAAGATGGCTTCAAGGATAAACACAAACTCGGTGCAAACACCCTTCTTGCCATATCGTTAGCCTGCGCAAGAGCCGCCGCTGCCGATGGAGGGAAAGAATTATACCTCTACCTCTCGACCTTTCCGCAGTTGACACGGCGATCAATGGTCTTGCCGCGGCCCTATTTCAACGTCATCAACGGCGGAAAACACGCCTCTTCTGCTCTGGCAATTCAAGAGTGCATGATCGTTCCGAACTATAGTTCGTGTCGTGAGAATCTTCGCGCCAGCAGTGAGATTTACCATGCACTGCAGAAACTCATCCACACAAAATACGGCTCAACTGGCGTAGGAGATGAAGGCGGTTTTGCCCCGCCGTTGAAAAGAACGGAGGATGCATTGCAGCTGCTTCGAGCGGCAATTCTCACTGCTGGATATCGTGGAAAAGTTGATCTCGCCCTCGACTGCGCGGCTTCATCATTCTATAAGCAGAAGAATTACCATCTTGAGAGACGGAAAATGAACGCGCAGAAACTTCTCGACTTTTATCTTCACTTGATCCAGAAATATAACATTATTTCCATCGAAGATCCTTTCCATGAAGAGGACTTTACCCATTATGCAGAGTTACGGAGGAAGACGAACATTCAAATTGTCGGTGATGATCTCACCACAACAAATCTTGCGCGGATCCGAAAGGCAATCGAAGCGAAGAGCTGCACGTGCTTGCTGCTGAAGCCAAATCAGATCGGCACGTTGACGGAAGCCCTTGATGCTGCGCAATTGGCGTTTGACAATGGATGGAAAGTGATGGTTTCACATAGATCAGGAGAAACCAATGACGCATTTATCGCAGATTTGGCCGTTGCTCTTGGCTGCGGACAGATCAAAGCAGGCGCACCTTGCCGCGGAGAACGGCTCGCAAAGTACAATCGGCTGTTGGAAATAGAGGAGATGAAAGAGTGAGCACAATTCACTTATTTCTCTCCCATTAAAAGGTAGTCTTATTTTCGTCTCTTTATCAATTCTGTCACCATAAATCCAGCGAACAAAAGTAAAACAATCGAACCGCTAGGAGGAGTGTCCACGCCATATGAAACGAGAATCCCTACCATCACGGCAACAAATGCACTCAGGGAAGAAAAAAAGAGCGTCTGTTTAAATGATTTCGCAAGGTTAAGGGAAATAAGCGTCGGGATAACGATCAACGCAGAAACGAGAAGAATCCCCACGGCACGGATAGCGATAACGACCATCATCGCAGTGAGAAGAGTAAAGAGGAGGTCACTGATGGCAACCCGCTTGGCAGAAAAACGTGCTAATTCTTCGTTGAAGGTATTCAGAAACAATTCTCGGTAAAAATAAGTCAAGAAGAAAATAATCGCCAAGAGAACAAGAGAAGATAAGATTAAATCAAGTGGACTTAATGTGAGGACGCTGCCGATAAGGTAGCTATAGAGGCTGACGTTAAACCCACGGACGACGCCAATAACTGTAACCCCCACCCCGACACCCAATGACAACAACAACGCAATTGCAGCATCTCCATAAACGTTCTTCTTAACAAGCGATCGAACCCAGAAACTGCCAAGGATAACGGTAATCAGAGCAGAAATCAGAGGATTCACGCCCAACAAGAGACCAAGAGCAATCCCTCCGAACGAAAGGTGGGCAAGCCCGTCTCCCAGTAACGAAAGACGACGCAAAACCAAAAAAGGACCAAGCAGCCCGCAACACAAAGCGATAAGCGTGCCGCCGACGAGTGCTTTTTGCATGAATCCATATGTAAAGAGTTCAAACACGGGAATCACCATGCTGATGTTCATGCGAGTGTTTATGCTTATGCCGATGGACGACAAACTCCGGCCCATACATCTTTTCTAAGAGGTGGTGGATGTCAGATGGCTTTCCGACACAACAGAGTTGATGATTGATACAAATCACTTTCTTGACCAACGAAGGGATAACTCCCACTTCGTGCGTAACTAAAACAATTGCAATACCCTGATGATTTAACAGCTTTAACAGTTGATAGAACTCTCTCTGCGCTTGGATATCCACTCCTGCCGTTGGCTCATCTAAAAACAGGAGCTTTGGTTTCTGACGGAGAGCAAGAGCAATTAAAACACGCTGCTGCTGGCCGCCAGAAAGGGCGACAAATTTTTTGTTGACAAATTGCTCTATCCCCGTCCTCTTAAATAAAGAGGAATCCTCCGTGCCTAAAATTTCTCGAACCGTTCCCGGAAAATTCTTATCGATCGTATAACGCTGAGGAACATACCCGATCTGTTCTTGGGGAATGGCATGTTGGACTTTTCCACTCGTTGGAGAAAGAAATCCGAGGAGGATTCGGAGCAGTGTCGTCTTGCCTGAGCCGTTTGGGCCAATAATTGCAATGAAATCGCCGGGGTTTATTGCAAAAGTAATGTTCTCAAGAACCGGAACTACCCCATACGAAAAAGAAAGGGAAGAAATCGAAATCAGCGGTTTCATTGACATTCCAGAGCGGTTCGTAAAGTATTTAAATTTTCCCTCATTAAAGTAAAGTACGTCGCCGCAGGATCATCCGTTCCTTCCAAAGGATCGAGTTTTAACACCTTCGCTCCCACTCCCGAGGCAATTGTCGTTGCGACACGTGGATCAACAAGACTCTCGTACAAGACAAAATGAATGTCATGCGCCCTCGCTTGGTCAATCAATCCTTTAACTTGCAGAGGTGTTGGTTCTGCTTCCGGCTCTAAGCCATTTATGGAAATAGTGGTGAAACCATAATCCCGTGCCAGATAGGAGAATGCATTATGGTTGACAAGAACCACATTTTTAGAACAATGGGCAAGACCTTCTTTAAACTCAGAATCAAGTTGATCAAGCTGGGCAAGAGCTTGCTTAGCATTCGCAAGGTACTCCAATCCCTGCTGTGGTTCAACCATCAGCAACCCATTAACGATGTTCTGGACCATCGTTTTCGCATTCTGAGGAGAGAGCCAAATGTGCGGGTCGAGACCATTAGAAGAGTCAGGATCATCTGAAACAAGCTGTTGAATACCTGCACCGGCAGGAATGATTCGTACGTTTGGCGCGAGAGAAGAAACAAGTGTATCTTCAAACGGAGCAAACTCCACGCCCATCGTGACAAACACACTTGCTCTAGCCATCGCCTGCAGATCCCCCGCTGTCGCTTCATAATCGTGAGGTTCTATTCCAGGAGGCACGAGAGAGTAGACTTCAGCGCGATTGCCTACTATTTCCCGAGTGAGGCTAAATAAAGGAAAGAATGTAGTCGCGACTGTTAATTTTTGAGGAGTACTGTCTGAGGGAGGTATCTTCGAAGGGGAAGAAGTACAACCGACCAAGAACAAGACGAAAACGATGATGCAAAGGAGGACTATTCTTGATCTCATCATTTTGGGGGTTATCATTTTCAAATTCAGGTTGACGGAGTTTATTCTTTTCATAAACAAGTAACCAGATCAAGAAATATATAAGTGTAACTGATTCTCATTCTCAATAA
>JACQNF010000033.1 GCA_016203215.1 Candidatus Woesearchaeota archaeon | reverse complement strand
GCGCTGGTCAAGGCTTTAGAGAAAACGGCGTTCCCTGTCATCTTTACTGCAAATGATCTGTTTGAAAGTAAATTAAAACCATTGCGGAAACTATGTTTGGAGATTGAATTTCCGAAAGTAGACCATAAAGTGATTCTCTCGCTATTACAACGCATTGCTCAGCAAGAACAGATTTCGTATGATGAAAAAGCATTGAGTTCTCTGGCGCGTCAAGCAGATGGGGATGTTCGTGCGGCGTTGCTTGACTTGCAGACATGCTCTGCTCTTGGCCGTATCACGTTTGATTCTATTCTCCAATTATCTGATCGTAAGCGCACCCAATCAATCCTTCATGCTCTCAATTTGATCTTCAAGTCTTCTTCCGTGGACAATGCGCTCCCCGCACTGGAGATGGTTGATATTGATCTTGATGAGACTTTCCTCTGGCTGGACGAGAATATCCCTAAAGAATACACCTCACCTCATGCTCTTGCCCGCGCCTATGAGTCTCTTGCTCGAGCAGACGTGTTTCAGGGCCGAATCAAGCGACAGCAGCATTGGCGTTTTTTGGTTTATGTGACAAACCTTCTTACCGCAGGTATTTCGTCTGCAAAGGACGAACGGAATCCGCAGTTTCAAGAATATAAACGGTCGATACGCCCGTTACGCATTTGGCAGTCAAATCAGAAATATGCTCCTCGGAAAGAGATCGCCGCTAAAATTGCAGTAAAAAATCATCTCTCTCAGAAGAGGGCTCTGGATATGTTCCCCTATTTCCAGATCATCTTTGCGAAAGGTGATCGTGCCGCGCTTGCTGAAGAATGGGAATTGACTGATGAAGAAGCAGAGTGGCTGGTGAGTTGAACTTCTTAATCTTGCTCGCCGTTGACGAACATATCACCCAAACTTCTCCCTCGTAATTGTTTAGCTTTCGGCGGTCGCTCGTCGAGCCACGCCAAGTTTCTGTGTTCGCAGTGAACTCGTGATGGTCAAAGATTGGTGTGGAACTTCATTTCTGGGTAAAAGCCCCGCTCGACGAGCAGATACGACCCCGCCGAGCTAAACAATTACTCCCCACAAAAACATTAATAAACCTCTCTTTCTCCCTGCTGCAAATGGCGCATACCGCTCAGGATCTGGCAACGTTCTGTAAGAAAAAAGGATTCATGTATCCGTCTTCTGAGATTTATGGTGGCCTGGCGGGGTTCTATGACTATGGTCACTTGGGGACACTTCTCAAACGTAAATTTGAACAGTCCTGGCGGGATTATTTCCTGGGTCTTGATCGTAACTACGTTGAAATTGATACGGCGCAGATCATGCCGGAAGCGGTGTTTAAAGCATCTGGACATCTCGAAAACTTCAGTGATCCGACGGTTCATTGTTCTCGGTGCGACTTCTCCGATCGAGCGGATCATCTCATTCAGCGAGCCATAAAACAACGTGTCGAGGGCCTTTCACCACCGGAAATGACCTCGTTGATCGAACAGCGCAAGTTGAAATGTCCGAAATGTGCTGCGGCATTGCGTCCTGTCACCGCATTTAATATGATGTTTCCCGTCTCGCTCGGTGTTGGCACAACTCAACGAGCCTTCCTCCGACCAGAGACAGCTCAGTCTCCCTATGTTAACTTCAAACTGCAGCACGAACTTCAGAGGAAGAAAATGCCTTTGGGGTTGGCATTAATTGGCAAAGCCTTTCGCAATGAGATCTCTCCACGAAATCTGACTTTACGTTTGCGTGAATTTACCCAAGCGGAGCTGCAGATCTTTTTTAATCCTCGTCTGATCTCGAAGCATCCTTCGTTTGCTTCTGTGAAAAACTACAAATTACGTGTTCTTCTGGAAGAAGATCGTCAGAAAGGACTCCCTGCAGAACGAACGGCGGCAGATCTTGTTAAAAGAGGTCTTCCTGAGTTTTATGTCTATCATCTTGTTGTGATCCAGAAGTTCTATTTCGAAGTTCTGAAGATCGCTCCGTCTGCTTTCCGATTCTATCAGCTTGATGACAAAGAAAAAGCATTTTACAACAAGTATCATTTTGATGTGGAGGTGGAGCTTGCAGATCATGGGTTTACAGAACTTGGCGGCTTGCATTATCGCACTGATCATGACCTCGGCGGCCATCACAAAATTTCAAAGCAGAATCTGGAAGTGCTTGACGAGGAATCTGGCGAGAAATATCTACCTCACGTCCTGGAGTTGAGTTTTGGTGTTGATCGAAATGTCTATGCTCTTCTGGATGTAGCCTTTGATGACCATAAACAGAGGGGAAATATTGTTTTACATCTTCCCCCTTCGTTGACGCCATATCTTTGTGCTGTCTTTCCTTTGGTCAAGAATAAAGAAGAGCTGGTGGCTAAGGCAGAAGAAGTTGATGCTCTCCTGCAGAAACATCAGTTTCGTCCATTGTATGATGAGGTAGCATCCATCGGTCGTCGTTATGCACGGGCTGACGAGATCGGAGTGAAGTATTGCCTTACGGTTGATTTCGAATCTCTTTCGGATGGTGCAGTTACAGTTCGTGATCGTGAAACCACGGAACAGAAACGAGTTCCGATCGCGCACCTTTCCGAATATCTCCGTACATCACAATGAACAGCCGTGTCTATTCGATCATCCAGTTATCTCTTAGTATCGTCACGCCGCTGTTGCTATTGTTGGCGTATTTTATCTTTGATAACCCCATCCTTCGTCTCCTGAGTCTTGCTCTCTCTGTTGCCCTTTTTCTTCTTGCATTCTTGTATTTTCCTACGAAATGGTCAACATCTCTTCGTCGGTTTAATTCACATCTTGATCGGGTGCAGTCTCTTCTGTTCTCAGAACCGCTTACCACGTTGAAGCGTGAGTATGAACAGTTGTACCACCACTACGAATCGCTCTCAGATGACACTAAAGAGAAATGTTATGGCCCGATGCTCCAGATTCGGGGAAGAATCGAAGAATTACTGCAATCCATGAAAAAATTGGAAACGCTTGCCTCCGACGAAGGATATGATACGTTAGAGAAGCAGCGTCAACGGTATGAGGACATGAATGAACTCTATCTTAAACTCCCTCCCAAAGAGCAGAAACACTGGGCGGCGCATCTTCGCCGCGTACGAGAGGTATTAGAAAAAGGAAGTTGAATCAGGGTTGTAGACGAGTTCAAAATGCAGGCGATAAGTTAATATAAGTGGAGAATTTTTGAATATTATGAAGTTTATCCGAGCATTGTTTTCTGATTCCACTGTGGAGAAGAAATATGTCCACGCCGGTGCCATTTTTGGTGGTGCTGTGAGCTATCTCTACCTGGGAGAACGTACTGGCTTTAAAAGCTTACTTAACAAATGGGCAAAGTGGGAGGAAGAATATGCTTCGCGTGGATTTAGGACGGTGAGTCTTGACCGTTTTATTGATTTCGGAGGATGGGGTGTACCTATTGACGATGTGATCGGTCAACGGCGCGCGAATGGCGAAGAAGCGATTTTTCATGCGCAGATCTATAGAACTGAATTCTTAGGTAAGGTTGCACCCGCTATTGATCTGGAAAAGATGATGAGAGACGGTGAGCCGCAGATAGTGGTCGGGACGTACAGGCTTCCATCTACCGAACGAGTGGATACAGAGAAGGATTAGACGCTTATCGAGATATCTCAGGTTAGAGATGACTATACCTCTCCACAAGCGAAAATTATAAAAACCTTTTTTTGAGTTCTGTCCTTCCATGGAAATCAAAGATGTGAAAGCAAATCAAGGGAATATTGATCTCGTTGCGGAAGTTAAGTCTAAGGAATCGCCAAGGACGTTTGAGAAGTTTGGGAAGAAAGGGAAAGTGTGTAATGCGACTCTCCATGATAAATCCGGAGAAATCACCCTCACATTATGGAACGATGACGTCGAAGCGGTGAAAGTAGGAGACAAGGTCCATCTTCAAAACGGCTGGTGTTCTGAATACAAAGGTTCAAAACAACTCTCGACGGGAAAGTTTGGAAAGATTGAAGTACTTGCTGCGGGTGCTGCAGTTTCTAAAACTGTGTTTACCAACGACCCTGGACTTTTGAAAGGGGATACGGATATGGAAGATGAGGGTACTGACGAGGAAGATGAATCCGGTGAAGGATATGATGAAGAATTCGTAGATTAAATCCCTACCTACGCCGTCGAATAATTTTAGGTCAAGTTCAGTAGACTAAGTTCAGAATACCATATCTTTTATAAAGGAGAATTTCCTTCTGTGGGTAATGAAATTACTTCCTTCCTTGAAACAGAGGAAACGTTACATCGTCTTCCAGATACGCTCAGAAAAACAGTTTACGGCAGCAGAAGTAGGTGATGCCGTGGATCAGGCATTACTCTTATTTCTGGGTCAATTGGGTATCGCCAGGGCCTCCCCCCAATTCATCAAAGAACGATTTCAGAACAATCAATTTATGCTCAAAGTAAGCCATCGTTATGTCGATGAAGCGAAATCAGCGATCATGCTAATCAAAAAGATTAAAAACACTCCCGTTCTCCTTCACTCAATTACGACATCTGGCATCTTACGAAAAGCTGCTACAAAGATTTCCTAATTCCAAGAAGTGAGGTGTGTATAATGAATCCGCAAAAGCAAATGATTGACAAGATGGGGTATGATCGTTCGATTACGATGTTTTCTCCTGATGGACGGTTACTTCAAGTTGAATATGCCAAGAAGACTGTTCGGCAAGGTTCGACGGCGATAGGCATCACGTGTAAAGATGGAGTAGTTCTTGTTGCAGATAAAAGAATTACATCCAAATTGATGGTTCCGGAAGCGATTGAGAAGATGTTTAAAGTTGATGATCACATCGCTGCAACTGCTGCAGGAATCATTTCTGATGCGCGCGTGCTGATCGATCGTGTTCAGTTGAAAGCACAGCAGCATGCGGTGACTTACGATTCCAAGATTGACCTTTTATCTGTTGTGAAGGAAATTGCTGACCTCAAGCAGGTTTGTACCCAAAGTGCGGGCTTACGGCCGTTCGGTGTTTCGTTGCTCGTTGGTGGTGTGGAAGAGGATGGAAGCATTAGACTCTTCTTGACCGAGCCTTACGGCCTCTATTATCAGTATAAAGCTGCGGTTATCGGCGAGGGAGAGGAAGAGATCGACGCAATCTTGCAGAAGAAATATCGTCTTAATATGTCGTTAGACGAGGGAATAAAGCTTGGCCTTTCGGCGATGAAAGATTTTTTAGGCAATGACTTTAACGTCGAGCGAGTTGATGTTGTCTTCGTTGATGCAAAGAATAAACGCTGGACAAAATTGAGCGACGATGAGATCCGAAAGATGATGAAGTAAAGTCTTTTTTAAGCATTTTTTTTTCTTTGTTATAGAAAATCACTT
>JACQNF010000032.1 GCA_016203215.1 Candidatus Woesearchaeota archaeon | reverse complement strand
TTCATGCCCTGGAAACAGCTCTTACGCATGGGCCGGATTAAACCAAGCAGGGAAGCGATTGATCTCTTCATGAGCACCGGTGAACAAAGCATCACGCGGACGAAAATGCGATTAAAAGAAATGGGGATGGAAGACACCTATTATGCTATCCTCACACCAAGCCAGGCCGCGATTATGCTCTATGGGCTGCCTCCGCCAACGCCGCGGGAAACCCCTGAAGTGATGGAAGATATCTTTGTCAAAAGAGAAAAGATGCTCGAGCCAGAATATGTTAAGATCCTCAAGGCAAATGTCGACCTGAGGAAGAAGATCGAACATGGGGAGAAGAAAGAGCTCTCTGGAACAGAATTGGATGAGTTCATCACCAATGCCGAGAAATACTTAAAACGCATCCGAGAGCTATTCAAAGAAATCGAATCGCGGCATGATGAAAAAAGCATGGTCATGCTCTTTGATGAAGTTGTCACGGTCATCCGAGACATTTTAAAATTGGAAAATATTGAACGAGCACAAGATTCAGAAATCTTGCAGTTATTTGAACGAGAGTTAATTTCGACAGGCAAGGTTCCGGCTCGGTTCTTGCGTGATCTTGTCGAGATCGTCGAAGCAAAGAAGAAGTATGATGCGGGAAAATTAACGAAGACGGATATTGAGAAAGCTCGTAAAGGCAGTTCCGGGCTTGTCCGCTTCCTTGTTGATTATCTCCAACGCAAGCGTGGCCGAGAATTGGAGCGTGCCAGAATTCGGGTGAAGTATGGTGAAAAGTTTGGTGAAGTGCTTCTCTTGGATACCATAGCATTTGTCATCCGCGACATCGATGCGAAGGAACAGCAGATCATCGAAAAAGCAGCGGTCAATCCTGATGGCAGTTTAGGTTCGCGAGAACTTTCTTCTTTAGAAGAGATGGAGAATGAACTATCAAAGTTAAAGATACCCCCGCGCGTATTCATCAAAGAGCCAATCTTTGAGGATTTGAAGAACATCTTTGGACGACACGTCGAAGTGTTACTACAGTATTAAGCTTTTTTCTCTTTGATATTTTGAATTTCTTTTTTAAGGAAAGGCAAATTAAACCTTTCAGGGGTTGCTGTTTTGTTTGGTACGTCAAAAATACTCAAGGCCAATTTGCCAAAAAAAACATTTTCTTGAGAAAATAGCACTAAATAAAGCTTCTTCAAGTATTCTGGACTAATTTTTTTCCCCTTCCCAAGTTTTTCGAAAAGTATCTTTAAAAAGTATTTCTTGCGCCATAATGCCATCGACAACGATACAATGACTAACAGAGTTGAGTTGTCAAAAATAATCAAATGCGAGGTGCAACATGAAAAAAATAATGAGAAAAGGAATTGCCTTGGTTGTTCTTACGCTCTTTATCTTGAGCGTCGTCCCCATGGCATTAGCAGAACCAAGTCTAAAAGGACGGGGAAAAACATCTGCGACAGTAGGAGTGTCTACTGGCGCGCTTGCCGCGGAAGTTGATCTTCAAGCTGATGCGGATGCAGAGGCAAGTGTTGATTCTTCTACGGAAGAAACAGAAACCACACCTTCCCGAAAAGGATCCGTCGAGGATGAAAAACCTCTTCGTGGGACGAAAGTAGAATTACGCAAACTTGCTGCTAGAATAGATGCAAAGGCAGAATTGACACAAGAACAGCTTCAACAGATGCGGGAGCGCGTTGCCCAGGCAAAGGAACGCTACGAGCAGGCGCGAGAAATGTATAAAGAACAGAAAGAGAAGCTCAGTGACCTGCGTGGCCGCCATCGTGAATGTAAAGAGGATGATTCATCTGAAACATGTGTTAAAGTTCGAAAAGATGTTTCCGTAGGTGTCAAAAACCACCTCTTAAAAACAGTTGAACTGATCGATCATTCGTTAACGAGATTAACCGAGCACGTGCAAAGTTCCACCGTTCTGAGTGAAGAGGACAAACAGAGCATTCTTACTTCCATAAACACCCTTCAAGAGAAAGTGACTGCGGAAAAAGAACGAGTTCTTGCTCTTGCCGAAACAGCGACGGCTGTAGAATTACGATCTGAAGTGAAAGAACTCAAAAAACTCTGGCAGGATGTCAGTAAGCAACAGCGAAGGATTGTCTCGATGATGACGAGCGCAAAAATGGACAATCTTGTCGAGAAACACGCAGATCTTGTCGAGAGCATGCAGAAAAAGATTGATGCTGCTAAAGAGAAAGGAATCGATACTGCGGAGTTAGAAGCGATCCTTGCTGACTTTAAAGCCGCTGTTGACACACTGACAGCAGATCAAGAAAAAGCACGAGCATTCTGGCAGGGTGCAGAGAACATGAGCAAGGAGAGCCTCGACCAATGGCATCGGGCACAGCAGGTTGTGAAAGATGATCTTCAGGAAACAAGGAAACTGCTTCGCTCTTTTGTCCGCCTCTCAGCATCATTAAAACTGGAAACCTCAGCTAATACGTCAACTACACCTTCAGAAGAAGTTTCCAATTCTGAAGAAGAGGCTACTGCAGAGGAATAAGAAAGTTTTTTATACTTTTTTTATTTCTATTTTCCTGAAAGGAGGGACAAATGAAACGAAAATGGATATTGTTGGTGATGTGTGTTCTTTTGCTGCTTGTTGTGATCGCTTGTGCGCCAAAACAACCTTCCGTTCCTGGAATCGGTGAGGAAGGAAGCTCTGATGGAACCGTTATCGATTCGGATCTTGATGATTTGAACCAGCTGGACACATTAGAAGAGATTGATGAAGATGTTTCTTTTGAAGAAGTAGATGAATTATTGAAGTGATTTTTCTATTCTTCTGTCAAAGATTGAGACCCCTGCATCATCTCTTTCAGATACAGCTCTAATTTCTTCTTCATTTTTTCTTTCATTTCTTGACTTACCGTTAATTGATCTATCTTTGCATCCCAATCAACTGTCGGCAATACAGTTAATGATCCTCGAAATGTTCTTCCTGCCTTCACAACTTCCTGTTCGATTTGGCGTGCCTTGGCTGAACCGAATAATTTGATCGCCTTGAATTTTGAGATGGAATTTGCACCTGCTTGTAATAGCAGCGAAACTCTTTCTACACGGTCTTCCCAGATCCCGCATTGGATGTCTAACATGGGAAAAGCAATCCGCAGTTGGGCAATCCACCATGCCTGTTCCTCTGCAGTGGGAATAGGCGCGTGTTCATAGGGAGTTCCTTTTTGAGGGATTAACCCGTAGATGTGGATCTTGGTGATATCGTGCGTAGAGATAAATTTTTTCAACAAATCGAGATCATCTCTTGTCTCTCCCAAGCCGACGATAAATGTCATCGCTCGCGCGAGACCAAGTTCTCGTGAGGTAGTGAACATCTTTTCGTACGGTTCTAATGGCTTGGAGGGGCAGACTTTTTTGTGAAGAAGAGGGTTTATCGTTTCCGTCGAGCCAACAACGCCTTTGATGTACGGCAAATACTTTTGCAGGAGAATCTTCGGAACGGGACCGACGGAGAGCCACACTTTTTCGCCAGCAATTTCTGTGGCAGCTTTAAGTAGGGATTCAATTTCATCCGGCGTTAAGACCCCGATGCCTCCTGTAAAAAAGCCGATATCCCATCCCAGATGCTTTGCGAGCACAAATTCTGCGAGGATAGATTCCGTACTGCGTTTTGTTTCACGCGGCGGCTTATCTGCCGGCTGAGTGCTCATATAACAGAATGCGCAATCTCCAATCGTACATCCCCAACTAAAGAAAATAGCGCGTTCAAAACTAACAACAGTAGAGAAAGACTTTTGATGCAGGGCATCTGCTTGTTTAAGCAATACGGAGAGTGAAGGATCCATTCTTCCCCTTGTTAAAGGGGAGTATTAAAAATGTTTGGTGTGTATTTAGTTCGCCGCACGGCGGGCAAAGATGTCCCGTCTCGGACTAAAACTAAAACGAGATTAGGGGCGTGCCCGCAGTCGAACCACTCAAGCCTCATTGGTGTAACCCTTATCGCTTCTCGGATTTGCGCCCCTTCGAACATGGTGCTTGTTGGTGAAGGCTGCTTCCTTCCGGACCTCTCTGGCGCGTGAGAGACAACTTCTCTCGTTTTATCGCGTGACCTGGTTCCCAAAAAGTCCATCCCAAAGGACAAATCGTCTGCAAAGACAACAAGGACCGCTGAAACAAAAATGGCCCTTCCTTGGGCTTCGGCTCCGTGTGAAGTCCGCTCACGGTAACAACGCAGGACTAGCGCGCCAGCCTAGCTCTCCCTCTCGAATAGAGAGAGGACATCCTCTTTTTTAAATGTTTGTGTGACCTATCTCCGTTTCCCTTGAACAACTTCTCTCCACAATTTAACGACCCAAAGCCAGACAAGCAAGAGCAGCCCAAGACCGAGCAACCAAACAAGAACCATGCCAAATCCCCAGCCGCCCATGCCCCAATTATAACCCATCATACTGTATACCATGGAAATCACCTCATTTTTGTTAAAAAGGAATATTGGTTAATATATGTTGTGTTGACAATGGTACTGTGGAAAAAGTCGCCTTACCCGCCGTAATGGCGAACTAAACACAAACTTCATTCATTTGAAAACTTTAATGATCCGTGTCGGACAATCGCGTGCCGCACGCTCATTCGCTTCTGTTTCCGCAAGATGAATCTTCTTGACAAAAACCCCGTTTTTTTCCTCGCCGCCAAGCAACACTGATTTCCCATCACTGTCAGAAATTTTCCAATGTTCTGTTGCCTGCTCAACGCAGGAATTACAACCGATACAATTCTTTCGAAAATGGACAATCGTGGGCATAGTTTATGCTGTCTTCGCTTCTTCTTTTCGGGAAACTGCAACAATCTTGTAGAGCGAATCGTTTTCTCGGACCCGTTCTTCGATGGGAAGGGTGATTATGGCGCCTTTCGCCGCTAGGGGGACGTTTTTGTCGTTAAGCATCACATTTTGGACGGTGGTTTGGACAACTCCCGTTGTTGGACCCATCACGTAAATCTCATCGCCGACACTAACGGTGCCTGCTTCCAAAATGAATTCACCAATCTTCTTTTTCTGATAATAATTACGAACTTTTCCAAGGTATACTTTCTCAGTCGTCGCTTTAGAACCGTATACTCCGCTCCATTCACCCAGCTGTTTCCCAAGATAATACCCGCCGTGCCAAAAACCACGATTAAATACTTTCTCTAATTCTGAGATCCATCCCTCAATCTTTTCCGCCGTGTATGTTCCTGCAAAGTAACATTTCACCGCTTCCACATAGACTTTTGTAGTGGTATGTACATATTCCGGCGCTCTTCCCCGACCTTCAATCTTTAATACGCTGACCCCCGCATCCAAGATCTTATCAATGAACCCAATCGTGCAGAGATCTTTTGGAGACATGATATACTTATTGTCAACAACCAGCTCGTCACCGGTTTCTTCATCAATGATCTTATATGATCTTCGGCAGTTCTGCAGGCATGCACCTCGATTTGCAGAGGAATTATACGTTGCCAGACTCATGTAACATTTTCCAGAAACCGCCACACAAAGCGCTCCGTGGGCGAAGATCTCAATCTTAACAAGCTCGCCTTTCGGCCCCCGGATATCTTGATTTTTTATTTCTGAACAGATCAAAGCAATCTGCTGGAGCGTTAACTCCCGTGCCAACACGATGACGTCTGCGTATTGCGCATAGAATTTCACTGCCTCAATATTAGTCACGTTTGTTTGAGTAGAAAGGTGGACCTCTAAACCCAGCGAACGAGCAAAATGGATTGCGGCAATATCACTGCAGATGACTGCAGTAATTCCAGACTCTTTTGCTGCAGTACAGATCGTCCGTAGTAGTCCCAGATCATGGTCGTACATGATCGTATTCAGCGTAAGATAGGTCTTTACCTTATTCTCTTGACAAATCTTTGCGATTTCTCGTAAATCTTGGATGGTAAAATTATTTGCTGCCCGGGCGCGCATATTTAATTGTTCGATCCCAAAGTAGATCGATTGCGCTCCTGTCGCGACAGCTGCGCGTAACGCTTCGTATGACCCAACGGGAGCCATGATCTCTACAGGGTGTTGTTGAATGGAGGATGTCATTTTCGTGAGAAGCGAAAAAGATCTTCTCTATAAAAACATTCGCTAATATTGTATGTACTTAGTTCGCTACGATGATTCGACGGGCGGGCCGTCTGTCTCGCGGAGAATAGTGTCATAGTTACAGCTTGAAGAAAAACTGTTGAGAAGGATATTCTCCGACAAGACGTACTCTGCTTTGCTCAGTAGTTCTCGACAGACACAGTTAAACACGCGAGAAACACCCGCAGTGTTTCGACACGTAGATTAACTGTTAAGAGGCCAACGTTGTTGGACGACTATAT
>JACQNF010000031.1 GCA_016203215.1 Candidatus Woesearchaeota archaeon | reverse complement strand
TTACAATGGAAATATATCTCTGGCTTGGAAGGACTGGCACAGTCTCAAAATACGACATTCGTAATCACTCCCTATGATCAGCAATTGATACCTATGCTGCCTCTTCAGCAAGAAAAACAGTAACATTCTGCCTCTTGGTCGCGGTGGCGATTTTGTCAAAGAAAACAGACCACCACTAGTGAACACACCAGTGGAAAGCGCAGATTCTATAGAGTTTTTGTCTACACAATCTTTATATATCAACAATAATCCTGTGCCTTTATGAAGCAGGCTCTTAAAACATTCTACGAGCAGAAATACAAGACTCTTCTCCTCTTCCCTCTCCTTCTTATCGTCCTGGCTCTGGTGCAGATTGGTGTCCAGACGGCGACGACTGGCGATTTTGTCAATAAAGGAATCACTTTGAAAGGCGGCTCAACGATTACGCTCGTGTCCGGATCACAGTTTGACGTCGGCGCCGCAGATATAGACGAAGTTCAGCGTGCGCTTCGTGGAACATTTCCACAGGCAGATATTAACGTGAGGGCATTAAGTTCGCTCGGCACGGTTACCGCAGTAGTCATCGACTCTCGGTATCAAACAGAATCAGAAATCAACCCACTGGTAGCAGAGGCGTTGCTTCGAATTCCTGTAGGGCAGGATAATGCGAGTGTGGAGATCATCGGTTCAGCTCTCGGCGAAAGCTTTTTCACAGAAACGCTGTATGCATTGCTTGTTGCGTTCCTCCTGATGGGCGCTGTTGTGTTTTTCTCATTCCGTTTGCTTATCCCCAGTGTTGTCGTGATTGCTGCTGCATTATCTGATATCATCGTGACCTTAGCTGTATTCAACCTCACGGGTCTCACGCTAAGCACGGCAGGAGTCGCCGCCTTCTTGATGCTTATCGGATATTCGGTAGATACGGACATCCTTCTCACCAACCGCGTATTGAAACGGAAAGAAGGAACGGTCATGGAAAGAATTTATGGCGCAATCAACACGGGGATGACGATGACGCTCACAACAATGGTGGCATTGGTCGTTGCGCTCTTCTTCGTTCAATCAGAACTTATTAAACAGATTATGATTATTCTTGTAATTGGTTTGATCGTGGATGTAATCATGACGTGGATTCAAAATGTGGGAATGCTCAGATTATACCTCGAGAGGAAAGAAAAGAAAGGTGCAACTCATGGCCAAAAGTAAGAAAATTCTCTCTAACTGGAGGGTACTGCTCCTCTTGTTTGTTGTCGTTCTCTCACTTGTCGCGATCCAGCCTCATTTTGGCGGTGTCGATGGTGTTACTATCCGTAGCGTAGGGCAGAATTCCTCTGCCGCTAATGCCGGGTTGACCAATCCTTCTGCAAAGCTGCCTCCACTTGCGAAAGAACGGATCCTCTCGCTCAACGGTCAGCCGGTTCGATCAGAGAGCGATTTCTATGCGCTCCAGCAAAAACTCGATGCCAATAGCAGTGTCCGCATTGAAACAAACAAGCAGACGTACACTGCTTTAACTCGAGAAACGTCATCGGGAACTATTGATTTAGGTTTGAAAGTCTATAATGCTCCTAGCACTAATCTTCGGAAAGGGCTGGACTTGGAAGGCGGCACACGCGTCTTGCTTAAACCGACGGAAGAAATTTCTGCAGATGAGCTTGATCTGACCATTAACAGTCTTAAAGAACGTCTTAACGTCTATGGATTGAGTGATGTCGTTGTTCGTGAATCTGGTGATTTAAGCGGTCGTCAATATATCCTCCTCGAGATGGCTGGCGTCACCGAAAATGAAGTGCGCGAATTGCTTGCAAAACAAGGTAAGTTTGAAGCAAAAGTCAATAATGAATCGGTCTTTCTCGGTGGGAAGAAAGATATAACTTACGTCTGTCGAAGTGCAGAATGTTCTGGCATCGATGCGTATCAAGGCTGTACAAAGAGCGCTGACGGCTATCTCTGTCGTTTCTTCTTCGCTATCACTCTCAGTCCAGAAGCAGCCGAACGTCAAGCAGCGATCACCAAAAATCTTGGACTTGTTTCTACAGACTCAGGGAGCTACCTTGATCAAGATCTGATCCTATATCTTGACGATGTCCAAGTCGATCAATTACGGATTGGTGCAGAATTGCGGGGAAAACCAACGACGAACATCCAAATCTCTGGCTCAGGAATTGGAAGGACAGAACAAGAGGCGATTACGGTTGCTCTCGATAACATGAAGCGTCTGCAGACGGTGATCATTACGGGAAGTTTGCCTGTTAAATTAGAGATTGTTAAATTAGACACGATCTCTCCGACGCTCGGTCAAGATTTCTTGAACAACGTGATGCTTGTGGGCGTTCTAGCCCTTGCTTCGGTTGTGAGCGTCGTGCTCTGGCGTTACCGTCGGGTTAAGGTTGTGCTGCCTATGGTTATTATTTTAGTTTCAGAGATGATCATGATTCTTGGATTTGCTGCCCTCGTCGGATGGAATTTAGACCTTGCTGCCATCGCAGGAATCATTATTGTCGCAGGGACGGGTGTAGATCATTTGATTATCATCACCGATGAAACGATGGCAGGAAAAGTGGAAACAAGCTGGCGTCAGCGGATCAAAGGGGCGATGTCCATCATCTTTGGTGCGTTCTTCACCGTTGTTGCAGGGATGATTCCGTTGTTCTCCGCCGGTGCAGGGTTATTAAAAGGATTCGCATTGACGACAATCGCCGGCGCTGCCTTTGGTGTACTCATCGCCCGTCCAGCATATGCCGCGATTATAGAAATTTTGGAGAGCGAATAGAGAGTGCTTATTTTCAAGTCATGAAAGTGCGAGGCTTTCCGGCACATTTAATGTAAAATCGCTCACTTTATTTCTCGACCATAGTTTATTCTCAAGAAAAAAACCCTCGCAGAACTTAATATGATTGTTCCCGTGATTGTAATATAAGTTACTCTTACCACAAAATCTGCGTCAGGGATCCCCACTTTCTTAAAAATGAACTCAGCAAAAAAACCAAAAAAGAGAACCATGCTCACGACTAAGAGAATAGAGCTAACATCTATCATC
>JACQNF010000038.1 GCA_016203215.1 Candidatus Woesearchaeota archaeon | reverse complement strand
ATGGATTTGATTTTCCCTATCTCAAGACGCGCTGCCTTAAGTATGGACTCCCTTTCGATGCGCATGTCCTTGCTAAAAGCGGTTTCCGCAGCAGCGAGGTCAAATTGAAAGAGATTGTCCATTTGGATATGCTTAAGTTTGTGAAGCAGATCTTCGGGTTAAATCTAAAGACAGACAGTTACACGCTCGATGCGGTAGCTCAAGAACTGTTGGGCCATTCAAAGCATAAAGTGAACTTGGATTCGCTGGCAAAGACCTGGGACACCGAACCAGAGAAACTTGCCCCCTTCTGCGCGTATAATCTCCATGATGCTCTGCTGACACGCAGATTATGTGAAAAATTATTGCCCGATATCATTGAATTTACGTCCATCGTGGGCTTGCCGCCGTTTGATGTTACGAGAATGCGATTCAGCAAACTGGTTGAAAATTATATCCTCAAGAGGGCAATCGAATTTAATGTTATTGCTCCTAATAAAGCGGAAGGGGCGGAAATGGAAGAACGGATGGAAGAATCGATTCAAGGAGCGTTTGTCTTTCAGCCAACGCCGGGCGTGTATAAAGACATTGCTGTTTTCGACTTTCGTTCACTCTACCCCACGATCATTACTGCGCATAATCTCGGCCCTGAAGCATTTCGTTGTTCCTGTTGTCCAGAGAAAAAGCATGTCCCTGAAAAAGATGAGTATTGGTTCTGCCAACGAGAGAAGAAGTTTATCCCCCGGGTGTTGGATGACCTGATCACGAGAAGAACTGTCGTGAAGAGATTGCTGAAAGAGGAGAAGCAGAAAAGAAATCCTGTTTCCATGCTTGAGGCGCGTACGTATGCATTAAAGATTCTAGCAAATTCGTTTTATGGTTATCTGGGGTTCTTTGGCGCTCGGTGGTACTGTGTGGAATGCGCTGCTTCGACTACAGCATATGCGCGGTACTATATCAAAAAAACGATTCATGATGCAGAAGAGAAAGGGTTTAAAGCGATCTACGCAGACACGGATTCTTGTTTTCTCCAGCTCAACAGCCGTCCGCTCGCAGATGCGCTGAAGTTTATGGAGTCTGTCAATGACACGCTTCCAGGACAGATGGAGTTGGAATTTGAGGGGCATTTCCCTCGAGGAATTTTTGTTGCGATCAAAGGTTCAGACATCGGCGCCAAGAAGAAGTATGCGCTTCTCCGCCAAGACCAGACGTTGAAAATTGTTGGCTTTGAAACTGTCCGGAGGAACTGGTCGCGGTTGGCAAAAGAAGCGCAAGAGACTGTTCTACGGCTCGTTTTAAGCGACTGTGTCGATGAGGCATTGAAATATGTGCGGCAACGTATCGCTGAATTGAAAAGTGGGAGGGCCGTAATTTCCACATTGGTCATTAAAACACAGATTACTCGGGAGCTTCATCAGTACGCATCCATCGGCCCGCATGTTCTTGTTGCAAAACGACTCGTTGAAAAAGGTGAGCGGGTAGTTCCTGGAATGGTTGTCGAGTATGTGATCTCTTCGGGTTCAGGCTTAGTCCGTGATCGGGCGATGATTCCAGAAGAAGTAGTTTCTTACGATGCCGAGTATTACATCCATCATCAACTGCTTCCGGCAGTGACCGGAATTTTTGCCGTTTTAGGTTATGCTGAAGATGATCTTTTGGGGGAAGGCAAGCAAACGGGATTGGGGAAATGGTTTTGATGCGATTCTAGCTGATTATGGGTGATGGCGAACTAAATACCACTTTCAGCAAACATTTTTATATCGTAGGCAATCTCCATTTGTGATGAAACTCAGAATTATCGCTCACGCTGGCTGTACTGACGGCTACGGCAGTGCCTTTGTTGTTAAAAAATATGGGAAATACCTGATCCACGCGCCGATAACTAAAGATGATCTTGCGCACGCTGAGATCCTTCCTTTCTATCCGGGGGATGTCCAAACAGGGAATTTTGCATTTACGTCTGGTGATATTGTTGTTGATCTTCCTCGGCCAAAAAGTGATATCTTGTTTTGGTGCGACCATCACGCCACGACAAAACCAGAATCAGGAGAACCTCTCCCACAGAATAATTATTGGAAGATAACTCCTAGTTGTACCGGTTATTTACTTGATCTTGCGTTCCAAAATGGACTGAACGCAACGCCAGAATTACGTGAATTTCAAAAGGTGATGGATACGATTGATGCCGCAGAATATACTCCGGCAGAAATTAAAGAGTGTTATTATTCTCCGAGTGATTTCAACAACCTTACGGCTCTCCAGAAAATTCATGCCATCGGCTCGATGTTCAATACCCGTGATCGAATCCTTAATCTAGAGATCTTTAAAACTTTGCTTACGGCACGTTTAGGGGAAACACCATTGAGCAGCCCTGCACTATGGCAACTTAACCCACTGATGTTCTATCGTGCCCAGCTCCTTAGCTATCAAGAATGGAGAGAGAATGTAGATACATACTTGGTATACGATGCGGACGCGAAATGCGTGGTACAAGATGACCGCAAGACGGCGATGACGCGCGGTGTTGCTGATCGATTCTATGCCTGTATCAAATTTCCTCAATCAAGCTATAATCTGTCTCTGAAACCAATCGATCCTGAGACGATGCGGCTCGGCCTTGGCTCCAATATTTTTCATAAAGAGCGCTGCAAAGTAGATTTAGGAAAACTATGTCGTGATGTTGGAAAGAAGTTTGGCACAGGAGCCGGCGGCGGACATTATTATGTTGGAGGGGGAGTTATCAAGACGGAAAACGGAGATGCCGGTATCGAATATGTGTTGAAGAAGCTGAAAGAGGGGGAAAATAAATAGAACTACTCTGTCACTCTTTCAGAAAACAAATATCACATCCTTCTAGTCCTTTTTCCATCCCCATATGAATTTGACAGATTGCTTTTGTTTTCTTTACGTACTGGATAATTCGCTGTAGTTCTTGGTACGCTGTCTTTTGATCTTTGATTCGTTCAGCAGCATCTTTAATGTACTGTTTTACTTCCGGATTGAAAATGATATCCTTTGCCCGTTTGGATTTCATGTATTGAGATACGGCTGACTCCGTGAGGTTCAGTAATTCAGCAATCTTCTTCTGGGTACTCCCTTTCTCTTTCAATGAGATCACGAGTTCCTTACGGATGGCAGGGAGAATATACCACATCTCAATTTCTTGTGGATGCTTCTCAGGGATGTTCATACTTTGATTAAAGATGATGATATTTAAAAAACTATACTTTCTGCGTACGTATTAAGTTCGCT